>CAYHPG010000016.1:0-11872 GCA_964358625.1 uncultured Gammaproteobacteria bacterium | reverse complement strand
GAACGATTGTTGAAATTAAATGAGATAGCAATATCACAAATGAAATCTCTTTTGGTAAATAATACCGTCAAGAAGTTGTTGCGCTAGTTGATTCCTCGGAAAGTTGCGAGGTATTAACCCGTACGCGTCTACGTCTCCTCCGGTTGGTGGCTATAAAATCCGCTGTTGCAAAATTCTCAGAAGTGAATTGGATTGTCTATGCACATCACGAAGACCGACTATCTTGAATATACATATTGCAAAAAGAATCTTTGGCTAAAGAAGCATAAGCCAGAGCTTTTTCAAGGTGTCGAGTAAACCAGTCATCCGACGGGGCAAGTAGGCGAACACACCGATGACAACAGAATATGATATCGAAAAGATAAAATATGCGATTGATTCAGGAACGTTTGAACGTGCCGTTGATTTGTATGCATCGGGAAAAGTGACGAATGTACACGATCAAGGTCGTGAAGTAATCGCGACGGTTCGCGGCGGGCAATCCTATCGCGTATCTGTTTCAAAATCTCACTTTGATGCGGGCGGTTGTGAGTGCTATCTTGGACAAAAGGATCATTTATGTAAACACATGATTGCACTCGCGATCCATTGTGCTACGAATGGAAAACAATTGCATGAGGAGGATACAAAACCAGTTGGCGAAATGCAATGTAGTTGTCGGATGGGAACGCTGTCAAAGGAAGAACTTCGTATTGCGAAGAGTGATATCACCGCCGCGCTTCGTTCCATTAAGCCCTACTCCGGACCATCGCGCATTTGGTTTGCATATCAAGATTCTTTGATGGAAGGGGCGCGACGTGTTGCCACAATTTTTTCCAAGTTTCCAGTGAGTGAACAGACATCACTGCTCGTTGTACAAACATTACTTCGTATAGAGCGAAAACTAATGAACGGCGTAGATGATTCGGACGGAACAGTCGGTGGATGTATCGAGCAAGGCGTGATAATGCTGGAAGAATACGCGCGGCATGATCGGGTGTGTATTAAATCATTTCGCCAGCTCTGCGGTTTGCAGACATCATTTGGTTGGGAGGATCCGCTCGTGAAAATCGTCGATGAGGGTGTGGATGGCGAGAATGTGTTATAGTGATTGTGGAATAGTGAGAATTGGTGTTTTTCGGCAATGTGCCGGAAATGGGGGCTGTGTGATAAGTCCGCCATCCGTCTTTGTGCGGTGGATTCGCCTGAAAGGGCGAAAGGTGCGGTGAAAAACGGCAACTGGTTTACGGATGCACCAAGAGTTCGGTCGCGTATCTGCAGGTGTGCTTGAGGACCGGGCAGGGAAGGAACGCCCTGGCTATTCCCGCAAAGAACTTCCATCATCGGGAGTTCTTTGTTTTATGAGAGTGCAACATTCCAGAGACCCGTCCTTTGTAATTTTTTTGTCGCGTGCGGTATAATAAGAATGGTTATAGTATGATACGACTCTCTATTCAATCGTCAAATATTTCTTCAATAGGATACGACACTGTAACGGCAACGTTGGAGGTTGAATTCACGTCTCATGATGTGTATCAGTATTTTTCTGTTCCTGCGCATCTTTATGAGGCACTTATACATGCACAGTCGCATGGTCAGTTTTTGAATGATAATATTCGTTACCATTACCGATACCAAAAAGTGAGTTAATTTTATGTTTAAGCCGAAAACACAAAAAATAAAAGATATTGCGAAAGAAAAGCAAGGAGTTGTCAGGCGGCTTGAAAATATTTTTGACGCAAACACCCGCGTTTATATTGATTATGCGAATGTCAGGCCGTGGAGCGAAAAACTCGGGTGGCATATTGATTTAAAGCGTCTCAAACAGTTTTTGGATTCTTTTGACACAATTCAAGCCGTTAATTTTTATAATGGTTACTTAGCTGATAATGAGCGCTCAGAAAAAGAAAAAACGGAAGCAGAGGACTACAGGTATATCCTTCGCACAAAGCCGGTAAAAATACTTAATTTTTCTATCAATGCATCGAGCGTTCCCGCAGATTCAACAGTCCTTGTGAAGCAGTTCATCCGTCGAGCATTGCTTCGTAAATACGAGGTGGGTACGATTGAATACTTAAACCAGTGTTTCGCTGATATGAATAGGAAGGGTGAATATTTCATTGAAGATATGAAATGTAACTTCGATGTCGAGATTGGAGTTGACATGCTTCTTGATTGTGAGCGAAACAGTGCGGAAACTTTTATACTTTGGAGCGGAGATAGTGATTTTGCCGATTCAATTCAAAAATTAATGAGTATGGGTAAAAAGGTTTGTCTTTTTGCTACGGCTGGAAGAATTTCTAGTGAATTAAATGAATTGAGGGAAAGCGGTCTCAAGATATTCGATATTTTTGAGCTCAAAGAGTTTATCTGTTGGTCAAGAGAATCTGTTTATAAACGCACAAAAGACCCCGTTTCCGAGGCCCTTTAGCTCTAAAATCAGTGATCTTGCGATCACTCCTACTATAGCATGTACACAGAATAAGAGTCAATGCTTATTCTTGCACTATAACCCGTACGCGTCTACGTCTTCTCCGGTTGGTGGCTATAAAATCCGCTGTTGCAAAATTCTTAGAAGTGAATGAAATTGCTATGCACATCACGAAGACCGACTATCTTGAATATACGTACTGTAAAAAGAATCTTTGGCTAAAGAAGCATAAGCCAGAGCTTTTTCAAGGTGTCGAGTTGTCGGAGTTTGAGAAGAAGATTATTGAAGAGGGGAATCTTGCCGATGAAGCGGCGCGTCATTTATTTCCGAACGGACGGTTGATTGCAATTGTGGGAACCAATGCCGTTCCAATTACAAGCACGATACTCGCAACAAAACCGCCAGCGCTTTTCCAAGGCGCTTTTTTGTACGACGTGTTTTTTGTGCAGGCGGACGTTTTGCGATTTGATGCAATACGCAACGGCTGGGAATTATATGAAGTGAAAGCGACAACCGATGTAAAGCGCGTTGTTCCGCATCATCACGTCAATGACCTTGCATTTCAGAAAACGGTGATTGAGCGGAGTGGGATTAACATTGTAGCTACGGGCGTCATTCATCTCAATAGTCATTATCAACCACACGGAACGCTTAACTATAACGAACTATTTGTTATTGTTGACTTGACCGATGAAGTGCGCGCGGCAGAGGGTGACGTACAAGCCCAAATGCAGGACATAAAGACGTATCTGCATATGCCGGAGGAGAAGGGGTGTGAGTGTCTGTATCGGGGGCGTAATGCGCAATGCACGACGTTTCACTATTCCAACCCGAACGTTCCCGATTATTCCGTGCACGATATCAATCGTATCGGCGGAAGCAAGAAAATATTTTTTGATTGGATTGATCGAGAAATTTATAGCTTGGACGATATTGATAATCCAGAGGTGCTCACCGGATCCAAGAAAGCACAGTATGACGCGTATATTGCGGGCAAGCCAATCATTCATTATTCTGCAATAAAATCTACATTAGAAGGACTTGTTTTTCCATTACAGTTTTTTGATTATGAAGGATACTCCAGCGCGATTCCTCGGTTTGATGGTTTCGGTGCGTATGAGCAAGTACCGTTTCAGTATTCGCTTCATACATTACACAAAGACGGGCGATTGGAGCACAAAGAATTTCTGATCACGAATCCCGAGGGTGATCTGACGTTGCCTCTTGTCGAGCGCATGCGTGAGGATTTTGATGAGCGGGGATCTGTTATTTCTTGGTATAAGTCGTATGAGTCGCAACGCAATAGCAAACTTGCAGAGGTGCATCCCGATTATGCCGTTTTTTTCGAAGCGATAAATGATAGAATGTTTGATTTGATGACTATCTTTTCGGAAAATTTGTATGTTGATGCGGCGTTCAAAGGAAGTGCAAGTATTAAGAGCATTTTACCGGTGATCATTCCAGCGCTTTCATATAAGGCACTTGGTATTCAAAAAGGGGATCAGGCGATTGAACGTTGGGAGAAAATGATTGATCCGACAACGTCGCAAGAGGAGAAAGATGCAATTGCCAAAGACCTTCTTGCGTATTGCAAATTAGATACATTTGCGATGGTTGAGATTTATAAATTTTTGAAGGGGTTGATTTAATCTATTCTCTAATTCGCGCGAATGGGCGAATAGCGTAAAATTTGACGCCCTTCTCTTCTCTTGCTATACTTCAAGTGTGAGGTGAGAATTTAACAACACAAGACCAGTGTTCGGGTTAATGAACATCAAGTGATTCTTCCGTCGTGTGGCGGAAAGGCGAGCGGGGAAATCTGCCGCAAGCCATATGAATCACTCGACTAACTGCCAAGGCGGTTGGGAGATTTCATTCTGCGTTAAGCAGGATATAATCTCTTAGCCGCTTTTTCTTTTTTCCAAAGGTCGAACGACTCGGGTAGTCACCGTGTTGTGGGGAAAAGAAATACAATTAAAATGTAACAAAGAAAAATATGTATTTACCAAATCATAAAGTGGCATATGTTGAGTGTGAAGGCGCGTGCGGGTTCGGCGTGGTGTTCGATCATGATGTCCGATCCTTCTTCTTTTGTTCCGAACATAAATTCGGCGTCACGGTACCAATAGAGGATACGCGTGATCAAATATGCCGTCCGTGCGGAGCAAAAATGGGGAAGTACGAGTTATACGATGAAGATAATCTGTGCCCGATTTGTCGTAATGCCACGCTCGCGGTATGCTATGTAATGAAAGGCGAGAAAATAAAGGAAGTAGAGAGCGGGGATATGAACAAACTCGATGCTGCAAGAAAACTGGTGCGCGAGCGCATTGCGGGGACGCGTAAAGGGACGACGAATGATCCGACGTATCTCCACTCTTTTCGGGTTGAAGAGATGTTGCGGCGATATGAGTATTCCGAGGACGTGTGTCTCGCAGGGTTACTGCACGATGTCGTCGAAGACGGGAGCACGACATTTGAGGAGCTTGATGCGTTGGGGTTTTCCGATCAAGTGGTGAACCTCGTTCGCCTTTGTTCACACGATGTAAAGATAGAGAATAAAGACGCGCGCTGGATGGTAATGATTGTGGGTTTGATCAAGGCCCACGATGCGGATGCGTGGGCGATTAAGATTGCCGACATACTCGACAATGTGGAGGGGAGTAAGACGATGGAGCCAGTGCGCGGCGCGTTTATCCGCACGGTGAAGGCCCCGATGCTCGTTGCTGCAAGTATAGACATGATGAAGAAGAGTCCGCTGTGGTGTGCTCTGCGGAACCAATGCGTATGAGTCTGCCCTCGAACAATCAATCCTCCATCAAGCTTTTACATCCCAGCCCATCATCTAAAATTCCAGAAACCCGTTCTCTGTAATTTTTTTGTTTATCGCGATATAGTGAAATTATGCAACTCAAAGAATCGACCGCTATGAAAAACCTTGCCTATATTGATGGGCAGAACTTGCATATGAGCACGACCACTGCTGTTCCGCCATGGCGTATTGACTTGGCGCGATTTCGTGTGTACTTGCGGCAGAAGTATCACGTTGGAAGAGCATATTATTTTTTAGGCTTCGTACAGGACGAACACCAGGATCTCTACGATGAAATACAAGAGGCGGGTTTTATTTTAGTGTTTCGCGAGCATAGTTCGGTAATGATTGGAAAGAAAAAGGGGAATGTTGATACGGATATTATTTTTACGATCATGAAAAAACTGTATCGTAAAGAAGCATTTGATAAAATCGTACTCATATCCGGTGATGGAGATTATAAAATATTGGTTGATTTTTTGATTGAGGAAAAGAGGTTTGAAAAGGTTCTATTTCCCGACCAGAAAAGAGCGTCTTCGTTGTATAAAAAAATTGACCTCGTTTATCGCGCGAATTTGAGCGACGACGGGGTCAAGAGAAAAATTGAGAAAATGAAAAGGGCTCCTTAGGTAATTAGCCGTTTGGATCCCTTTTCGTCGTGATACTTCTACTATAGATCAGTCCAGAATCGTTGTCAATAGGGGCTTTATTGTAGTCCGAATTCAAACCTCAGACATTTATCTTTATGACCATCGGCATTGACGCATCGCGGGCAAATCGCTTGGAAAAGACGGGTATTGAGTGGTACGCGTATCACTTACTCCATGCAATGCAGAAAATAGCTGATCCTTACGATCGTTTTTTGTTATATACGGATACACCATTGGTTGAACTTACAGAGATACTCCTTATGACGCGTAGATGGGAGGAAAGACTTTTATACTGGCCGCTGCGGAAATTTTGGACACAGGGGAGACTCTCGCTTGAGATGCTTTTCCGCCCGCCGGACATTCTTTTTATTCCATCGCATGTTATTCCTATTTTGCATCCGAAGCGCGTTGTGCTCACGTGCCACGACATCGGGTTTGAGCGGAGACCAGAACTCTATCCAAAAGCGGAGCTTGCCTACCATCGTTGGTCTATGCGCTTTGGCGTTCGCGCGGCAACGCACATCATCGCGGTGTCGGAATTCACGAAGCGAGAACTTATGGACGTTTATAAAATTCCGGCAGAAAAAATTACCGTCATCCATCACGGATTTTATGGAGGGGGGGTTTCTCCTATGCTTATGGAGGAGGGATATTATAATAAGGATTACCCTACATCAAAATTTCCTTACTTCCTTTTTGTCGGACGGATTGAAGCAAAGAAAAATCTTAAAATTGTCATTGACGCATTTACAAAGC
Organism: uncultured Gammaproteobacteria bacterium; assembly: GCA_964358625.1. Taxonomy (GTDB): domain Bacteria; phylum Patescibacteriota; class Patescibacteriia; order JACQSD01; family JACQSD01; genus JAUSHC01. The sequence continues at coordinate 5,244 of CAYHPG010000016.1, read as the reverse complement.
TCAAACAAGAAAAAAAAATTTCCAACATCACAAAGCTTCTTCTTGTTGGACATTTAGGATATAAAGGTAAACGCCTTCTCACACACGCACGAAGTGTTCCATTTGGAGCAGACATTATCTATATTCCGTGGATAATGGCGGAAGCAGTTTCTGCGCTGTATATGGGTGCAACGGCATTTCTTTTTCCTTCGTTGTATGAAGGATTTGGGTTGCCGCTTCTTGAGGCATTGTCGTATGGTGTTCCGGTGATTGCGTCGGATATTCCCGCACTGCGAGAAATTGGCGGAGATGCGGCGATATTTTCGACACCAACGGTTGACGGTTTTGCGAGCGCGATGCAAGCCATTATGGACAACCCACCAACGCTTGTTCAAAAACAACAATGGAAGGCGCATAGTGAGCGTTTCTCTTGGGAAGACGCCGCGCGAAAAACATTGACGGTTCTCCATAATACGTTATGATAGATAGTATGCGTAACCCCCTTCGGTCCCCCTTATCCTAAGGGGGAAATATCTGCATCATGTATGATTGGCCATGAGTATATTGTTCGTTTTTTTACCGATGCACTCGCAAAGGGGAATTGCACGCATGCATATCTTTTTTCTGGTCCGCTTTCTGTTGGGAAAACCACGCTGATCACGACGCTTGCAAAACGCATGCTCTGCCAAGCGGGAACGGGGGATGATGCGTGCGCTTCGTGCAGCGCGCATGCAAAGGGGCAACACCCGGATTTTTCTTTATTTGACCCCGATGTTTTTATTGACCCGAAGACAGAAGAGCATCCAGAAACGATCAAGATTGATTACGTGCGAGAGATGGAACGATGGGCATCGTTGAAGCCAATGATGAGTAGCGTGAAGATACAAGCGATTGTGCATGCGGATCGTCTTACTGTTGAAGCGGCAAATGCACTTTTAAAATTACTCGAGGATCCGCCGCCGGCGATGTTGCTTTTTTTGAGCGCTGAATCGAGCGCTCGTCTTCCCGCAACACTCCGTTCGCGGATGCAGCAATTTCGTTTGTCGCGTGTTCCGTACGCATCCATTGTATCGTTTCTCGAAACGAAGGGAGTGGAGAAAAAACAATCCGAATATTATGCCGCTCTTGTACATGGATGTCCTGGCGTTGCGATCCGTTGCATGGAGGACGAGGGCGTGGAAGAGAAATATGCGCGTACGATAGATCAGTGGTTAAAACTTTTGCAAAATCCCATGTATGTTTTTAAGCTGACAGAGCACGAAAGCGCAACAATGGATTTTCGATCCTTTTTTATGACAGGACAAATTATTGTACATGATCTTCTTCGATTGCAATGGGGGATTGCTCCACGCTTTCGCTCGTTGATTCCCGAGCATGATCGTCAAGAGCTCGTAAAACGCTATCCGCAAAAAAGGCTGCATGCAATGAGTCGCGGGGTCCTGCATGCAATGCAATTACTCCGGACAAATGCCTCCTCAAAATTAATCGTCGAAAATTTTTTCGTATCCATCTAATATTATGCACCTATCGTCATTTTCAAAAATTGCGATGCTTTCTTCAGCAGTATTTTTGCTTGGCGCCGGATGTATTCGTATCAAGGCGGTCGTAAGTGATGGCGGCGTTTTCCTTTCAAAAAATGGGGGGTCTGCTTGGGAGCAGCGCGTTTTTGTTCGCCAAGATGAAAAGAAAATAGTGACGATTGGTGGAGAGGATATCACGGTCATGGTTCCTGACCCGAAGAATCCGTCTGTTTTGTATATTGGTACGGAACAGAGTGGTATGTATAAAACGGAAAATGGCGGTGAGGTATGGCAATCGTTCCTGCCGACGAAAGGGCGAATAAGTGGCATTGCCGTAAATCCAAAAGACCCAAAGAACATTTTTCTTGCGGTGGGCGAACAGGTGTTAAAAACGAATGACGGAGGATCAAAATGGGAGATTGCATATCTGGAGACGCGTCCAAAGGTAACATTATCTGATCTTGCTATTGATGGTTTTGACCCGAAAAAAATTTATGTGGGACTTTCAAACGGTGATCTCATGCAAAGTGTTGATGGTGGCGCATCATGGTCCGTACTGCATCATGTGGGCAGCAAAATTATCAAGATTTTGATCCATCCAAAAGATACGCGCGTGATTACGATTTTGACAGAAACCGAAGGGATCTATCGCACCACGAATCTTGGAAAAGATTGGCAGTCGCCTATAAAAGAACTGGGGGCATATCGTGATTTGCAACGCGGGCAGATTATTGCCTCTGATCCGAAATCCAAAGATCATCTTATTTACATTTCCAATTATGCATTTTTGGAAACGAAAAATGGCGGCAAAGATTGGAAGGAAATTAAATCGTTGATTACCCCCGGGACAACTCCGGTGACGGCCTTTACGCTCGCCTCCCAGAACGCTGATCATTTTTATCTTGCGACAGCGACGACACTGTATCGTTCGCGTGATCACGGGAAAACATGGACAACAAGTCTTCTCCCCACTACCAAACGTCCATCAATAATCCTTGTTGATGCGAAGGATGAAAAACTCGTCTATCTAGGCGTCAATAAACAGAAAAAATAATTGGTTTTGTCTGCGAGCGCCACGCGAGCAGGGACAAAACCGTTACCCCCTCACTCAAACATTGTATGAGCTTTATGAATACGAATAATCCAATATTAATAATGAGTCACTTCCCACACGCGTCTTGCAGCTGTATGAGTGAGGGGGTGCTCATTGTTCTAACGTCTCGGCGGCATCGCGTATAACGCGATTTGTCTCGTCGAGAACAATGGCATATGGCATCACGTCATCCACTTATCGAAGCAAAAAAAATAGAATTTACTACACTCGTCGATCACCTCAAAAAAGAATTATCGAGTATTCGTACCGGGCGAGCTTCTCCGGCATTGCTCGAGCACGTTCTTGTAGAAGCATATGGTGTAAAAACGCCACTAGCGCAGCTTGCGTCCCTTTCCGTTCCGGACCCTAAAACACTTATCGTGGAGCCATGGGATAAAAACGTATTAAAGGATATAGAACGCGGGATTGTCGCGAGCAATATCGGCATGATGCCAATTGTTGATGGAGTTCGCATTCGATTGACGCTTCCACCGCTTACAGAAGAAACGCGAAAACAATTGGCGAAAGTCGTAAAAGAGAAGTTTGAGGGAAGCCGTCAGCATCTTCGTCGTTTACGTGACAGCATTCGCGATGGAATTATTGCGAAAGAGAAAGAAGGAGGAATGTCCGAGGATGATCGTTATCGTGTGCAGCGCGAGCTTGATGAATATACGCACGAAGTACAAAAACAACTTACGGATATTGTCGAACAGAAAGAAAAGGAAATAATGACCGTGTGACGATACTCATTTTTCTCATTGTTTTTAGTGTTTTGGTTTTTGTCCACGAATTTGGGCATTTTATTGCTGCAAAAAAACAAGGAATTGCCGTGGAAGAATTTGGCTTTGGTTTTCCGCCTCGTTTATTTTCGAAGACGTGGCATGGCACACGGTATTCATTGAACGCGCTTCCTTTGGGCGGGTTCGTTCGCATTAAAGGCGAGGAGGGTGAAGCTGCAGACGCTCCAGACAGTTTTTCCGGAAGGCCGGTTTGGCAACGCGCTATTATTATTGTTGCGGGCGTTTTCATGAATGTTCTTCTTGGTTGGTTTTTACTCACTGCCGGGTTTGCGCTTGGCACGCCATCAGTCGTCGACGACACGATACCACCGCAGTATGTGCGTAATCGCATGCTTATCATTCGATCAATACTCCCCCATGCTCCTGCGACGACAATTGATTTTCGTGTTGGCGATGTGATTACCAACGTGGAAAGAAAAACAATCGTTGGCGTGCGTGATCTGCAAGAGGCCTTTGTTGATCGTGATGGCAAAGAGACAACGATGATTGTCGAGCGCGCAGGAGAGGCGCTGACACGCACGGTGACTCCGCGGTATATTCCCGAGGCAAAACGCGTCGGCATTGGTGTCGGATTAGATGAAATTGGCACTGTTCGTTATCCCTTCTTCAGCGCGCTTACAAAGGGAGTAACGGCGACCGCCTTTATTTTAAAAGAAATTGTTGTTTCCTTTGCGAATCTTCTTCGTGAAATTCTTGTTACAAGAAAAGTAAGCGCGGATCTTTCCGGACCCATCGGCATTGCGGTGTTGACCGGGCAAGTTGCGCGTCGTGGCATCGCGCATATCCCCCAATTTATGGCGCTTCTTTCACTCAATCTTGCCGTATTAAATATTTTACCAATCCCCGCGCTTGACGGAGGGCGACTTTTCTTTCTTTGTATTGAAAAAATTCGTCAGCGCGCACTCCAAAAAACAACAGAACAACGTGTCAATAAAATTGGTTTTGCTCTCTTGCTTCTTTTGGTTATTTTGGTAACCTATAGGGACGTCGTAAAGTTTTTCTTCTCATGAGGTATTCACAACTTTTCACTAAAACACAACGTGCTGCGCCAAAAGATGAGGCATCGGCAAATGCGCAGCTGCTTATCCGCGCGGGGTTTATCGACAAATTGATCGCGGGGGTGTATACCTATTTGCCCTTAGGTCTTCGCGTGCTGAAAAATATCGAATCGATTATTCGTGAAGAAATGAATGCCGTTGGTGGACAGGAAGTGCTTATGCCCACACTGCATCCGCTCGAAAATTATGCAAAGACAGGGCGCCAGGCAATCGATGTGTTGTTTCGAACAGAGCTTAAAAACGGTACGGAACTTCTGTTGGGGCAAAGCCACGAAGAGATTGTTGTTCCGTTGGTTCAACGTTTTGTAGAATCCTATAAAGATTTGCCGGTTGCTGTCTATCAGATTCAAACAAAATTCAGAAACGAGCTTCGGGCAAAGTCCGGAATTTTTCGTGGTCGAGAATTTCTCATGAAAGATCTTTATTCTTTTCATGCTAATGAAAAAGATTTCGAGGCGTATTACGAAACAGTGAAACAAGCATATGTGAAGATTTTTTCTCGGTGCGGAGTTGGTGACTCTACGTATATTACCCATGCATCCGGCGGGACTTTTTCAAAATATTCGCATGAATTTCAAACGGTAACGGAAGCGGGCGAGGATACCATTTATCTTTGCAGGAAATGTCGCATCGCAGTGAATAAAGAAATTCGCGCGGAAACCCCCGCGTGCCCGCAGTGCGGAAGCACGGACGCAGAAGAGAAAAGAGCAATTGAAGTAGGAATATTTTCCCATTGAAGAGACGTTTTTCCGATGCGTTCGGACTTACGTATAAAAGCGAAAAGGGAAAGGATG
>CAYHPG010000015.1:0-12106 GCA_964358625.1 uncultured Gammaproteobacteria bacterium | reverse complement strand
TATGGTTGAGCGGTGGCGGGACGCAGGTGAACCCGGGAGGTCCGGGCGTCATCTTCCGTCGGCAGTAGAGCACCGTGCCCGAGACGCAATTCGTCCCGGGCTTTTTTATTTGATTTTTCGCCCTTACTATGCTATGATGAAAATATGAAAAAGATACTTCTCGTCATTCTCTTTGTAGCGATGTTGGCTGGAGGAACTTTTTTTGTGCAACAAACAGCATTCGCACAGGCGCTTGGTGGGAAGATTCTTATGTATCATTTTCCAAATATCTTCGATCCATTTCAATTGCGTCATCAAATTGGTCCCCCAGTACCGAGTGTTATGCCTGTTCTCTGCGCAATTTGTATGGGGCCATTGGGTGTTGGTCGATGGTTTCTCGGCTTCTCTGTAGGCGGTATTGTCACCATTGGCGGGCTTGGCGGGTTCTGAAATACGTAAAAACATGGGCATCTTGTAAAGAACAAGATGCCCATGTTTTTTAATTTTACCTTTTTTGTTTTTTGTGGCATAATTAAACTATCTTGAATCATAAAAATGCTGTATTATTTAAGCTGTGGATGAACAACAATCAACGAAGCAAGCAAAGCCAACAAGGGGGGTGGTTTTAGCCATTTTTCTTTTAGCAATTTTCGCTACGATCTTCGGCGTCATGCGATTCCGACAGCAGCTCTACGCGCAAAAGAACGAGAATCAACGCCGTGCCGCATTAGCGCAGCAATCGGAGCAACAATCGCTTTCAAGCGCGATGAACGAGGCGCTCTCGCTTCAGCAAAAAGACACGGATGGCGACGGGCTTTCTGATTACGATGAACTGAATCGCTACAAGACTAGTCCATATTTGAAAGACAGCGATTCCGACACATACGACGATAATGCAGAGATTGCGTCAGGCAATGATCCGAATTGTCCCAAGGGACAAGATTGCGCGTTTGCGGCGGTGCTCATACCCGCAACACAGCCGAAGTTAGAGGGAATTGTGCCAAGTCCTCTGGTGGGTTACCCCTCGACAAGCTCGGGGAATATAAATCAAGCTCTGCCGCCGTTTTCTCCGGATACGGCGCGTGCGATGTTACGGCAAGCGGGACTCACGGAAGATCAGATTCAGCAATTTGACGATGCGACGTTGAAGGAGATGTACGATGAGGCAGTGGCGAAGACGCAGGCGACGAATCCAACACTCGGTGTTGGCGCAGCACCGAGTGTTAATTACACCCCCGCGCAGATTCGGGAAATTTTGAAAGCAAACGGGATATCAGAGCAGATGCTGCAGGGTGTCGATGATGCAACATTGCAGAAAATTTTTGAAGACGCAATGAAAGGGCAGTAAAATACTTCGGAGATACAATCTCTGTAATTACAGAGATCGTATCTCTGGAATCTTCATGAAAAAGAGTTTTGCGATTTTTTTCCTCATTCTCTTCGTAGCACAGATCTACGGAGCGGTTTTGTTTTTTCCGCAACGCGTAAACGCGCAGCCCGTGCCAATTGGCGTCATGACGGATATTCCGAGGAAACTTCAAGAAGCGACAGATAAAATTGCAAAAAAATTGCAAGAAGCTGCGAAAAAGCTTATGGAGTCGGCGATTCCAGATGCTTTTTATAGGGTGGTAATGAATTTTACGCAACGTCTTTCTTCATCAATTGGCAAGACGCTTGCCGAAGGGGGGAAAGGAGGCGGATCGTTTTTTGATGGACGAGCGTTTGGCGATGCGGTTAAAGAGGCGGGTGAGGCGGCTGTTGGTGATGCAATTGATGCAATTGGACAAGGGATTGGAGTGAATTTGTGTCTCCCTCCAGAAATTCGTCTTGGTCTTTCATTTGGATTAGCAAAAGCACTAGAGCCAACAAAACCGAAATGTACGTTTCAAGATTTTAAAGATAAATGGCAAAAATTTGGCGAATCATTTAGCGATGAAGAAATTTTTTCGCAACATTTTTCAGCAGCATTGAATCCCGCGCAATCAGAAGTAGGTCTTGCGGGTTTTACTCTTTTACAAACTGATGCATTACACACAAAAGCAGAGCGTGAAGCAGAACTTAAACGCCTTGCCGATAAAGGATATGAGGGGAGAAAAGAACTCATTAGTGGGCAGACGACCACCCCTCCTGATATTCTCGCAGAACAGGGGAAACAAAATTTTGTTATACAACTTCCTGCGAGCAAGGAACCGAAATTGACCGGGAATTTGTGGCCCGATGTCAAGACGGTTGCCGTTTATAATTTTTTCGCTACATTTACTGAAACAGCGATGAAGCGAATTTTTGAGGGTATTTTTTCTCCAAAGCCACCAAAACCATCGCGTCGTGCGGGAGGGGCATTGGGATCGCTGGGGAGTGGGAGTACGTCATCGGGTGGCGGAGCGAAAGCGCTGGATGTGCAGGGTGTTTCGTTTTCTTCAACGGGTTCAGAATTTGATCTCATGAGTGAATTCACGACGTGTCCCGAGCAAGGCCAATCAATCTATAACTGCGTCCTTGATCAGAATTTTGCGCAAGCGATTCGTGATGGCATGACGATCCGTGAAGCTATTAAAAATAATTTCAACAACCGCCTTGATGGCGCGACTTTGAATGTCACGCTTCCCTTTGGCTATGGAGGAACAACGGGACAGGAGCAGCTTCGTTATGACAGTGGTTATGCGTATCACAACTTAAAAAAGCTTCGTCGCGCGCGCATCATTCCGGTTGGTTGGGAGCTTGCTGCAGAAATCATCAAAGCGCGGCGGCAATTCGCGACGCTTGGCGATGTTCTTAAAGGATTCGACGATCCAACATCCGATTTCTATCGTCTTGTTGACCCCGATTGGCTTCTCAAAGCCCCACTCTACTATTGTAAAGCGACCGCTCCCGGGCAACTTGTGACACCCGGATCCGAGGATCGCCTTGAGTACTGCGTTGATTTGCAAGATTGCGTTGCGCCAACCGAAGACGGTAACGGCTGCCAGTCGTGGGGGTATTGCACGCGTGAACGGAATACCTGGCGGTTTGATGCAAAGCAATGCGACGCGCAATTCAACACCTGCCTTTCATATAAACAGGAGGATAGCGGGCAGACTATTGCATATAATAAGAATACGACGCAATCATGCAATGCGAACGAAGTGGGGTGTCGGTGGTTTTCGTTGAAAGAGCGTGGACTCAATGATAAGGGGGAGATGACGTGGGACGCGAATCCGCGCCGCTACTTCAACCGCACCGTTAGTGAATGTAATGCACAAGCAAATGGGTGTACGGAGTTTGCGCGATTGACCGATACAACGACTGGAAAACCATTGACGGTCGCGCAGTACATCGCTGCAAAAGATGCCGCAGCTACCGCGAGCAAAAATTATGAAGACTATTCAACACTCGGTGTTGAAGCAACACCGAGTGTTACCGCTTTCGCGACCAAACGTCAAACAATAAAATACATTGGCGGCGCGTTGAATGATTGCCGCGGGCCGCAAGGCAATGAAACAGCAAACGTCGGTTGTGATCGTTTTACGCCAACATCCGGCGTTGACGCGCCTGTTCCAGCTGTTATGCAATCCAATGACGAGTGTCCAACGTCGTGCGTTGGCTATGATGCGTACGAAGAAGTATCGTCGGTTTTCTCGCGAGGGAATTTTCCGGAATATTTTATCCCAAGCTCCGCGCGTACATGTAGCGCCGATGTTGTCGGCTGTGAAGAATTTACGAATCTTGATGTCGTGGGAAAACAAGGCGAGGCGCGCGAGTACTTCACTGCTCTTCGCCAATGCCAGAAACCGGCAACGGATTCGCGCACGTACTACACGTGGGTTGGCACGGAAAAAACCGGATATCAACTTGAAACGCATTCGCTCAAAGCATCGAACTTGGACGGCGGCAAGGCGCCATGCACCACGCGCGATCTGCAAAACGGCAATATATGTAATGAAGCGGTGCAAGGGGGGACGGATACGCGCGCCCTTTGTGCGAAAGCTGATCTTCTCACCAATCCGGACTGCCGCGAATTTTATGATGAGAAAGGAAACATTTCCTATCGCCTGTATTCCAAAACAATTATTTCAAGCGACGCGTGCATCCGCTATCGCATGACGAACTCCGAAGGAGCGGATAATTGCAGAAACACCGGCGGCGAGTGGAGCGGCACGAGCTGCATCTACTTGGTGCTTCCGCAAGAGAGCCGTAGTTGTTCCGCCGAAGCTGTGGGGTGCCGTGAGTATAAAGGAAATACGGCGAATGATATTCGAGTAGTACGTCAGCAAGATTTTGAAAAAGAATATAAAGATGCGGCAGGAAATCGTATTCCGCCTCCGGACTGGGTGATTGGGAAAATTTCTTCAGCGTCTCTTGCGCAAAACGGACACTCACTTGAGACAGATGGCGGGCGTGTGGCAGTGGCGCTCACGAAATACGTGAAGGATTTGAATGGCGTTATCACAACAGTAGCTGATGTATCAGAAAATCGTACCTACCTTCTTTCCTTTTGGGCGAAGAGTTTAGGAGGGAATATAGATGTAGATCCAGTGCTTACGAATGGGGGTGGAAAGGAAACTCGTTTTGCGTGGAATATGCCGAATGCGCGGCTTCCTTTGACGACTGACTGGCAGAAGTACAACATTGGTCCGGTTTTTGTCACATGGGCACCGGATGCGGCAGTGCGACTTGAGATTAATGGTACTTCATTTGTTATTGATAATTTTATTCTTCAAGAAGTGCGCGACGACTTTTATCTTATTAAAAATTCGTGGACAACGCCGCGCGAGTGTTTGTATAAACAAGATGCAAGCGGTGATTATACGGTTCTTCGTGCAGGCGACGATCGCGTGATCGGGTGCCGCGCGTATACGGATCGCGCAAAAAATCCGTACGCCGTCAAAGCATTTCATCAACTGTGTCAAGAAGAATTTGTCGGATGCGAAGCGCTTGTCAATACGCACAATACCACCAAGCCCGAAGGAAAAGATTTTGGCAATGGCGTGACGGTACCGCAAGATGACATTGCCTATGTTGTGAATGATCCGAAAAATTATTGTGCGTCATCGGAAAAAGGATGTAGCGCCATGAGTGCGCCGCAGGCAGTGAATTTGGGCGGAGTTTTTGCAGCGTCAACAGTCTATAAGCTTAATGATCCTGAAAAATATACGCCTGATCAGCAAGGTAAGGGAAGTATTTTGTGCACGGCTCAAAATCTTGCGTGTGAAGCGTATACAAAATCGGCAGGCGGTGAGGATTACTTTATTGATCCATATGCGAAAGTGACGTCTAATACCGGAAAACCGACGACGTGTGAATGGAAGCAATATTCAAAATCCGGCATGTCTCAAAAATTTGGGTGGTTTAATAAGGGATCATCTGCGGCAGAGGCGGGCCTCGATCCAGATTGTACGAGTGGGTTCGTGAAAGAATGTCCTGCCGAAGCAGACCGCTGCTCGCAATTTGTTGATACGCAGGATTTGTCTCGGTCTGTCGCGCGTTCGATTTTGAATGAATCGTTTGAGGCAACAACATTTCCATTTGGATGGAAAGAAGTTTCATCTGTACCAACAACACTTACGGTAGAAAGCGGAGGTATTATTGAGCAGCGCGCATTGCATGCGGTTGGTCAGAATGGAGGACGTCCATATGTTTCCTTCACGCTTGGCACGCAACAACGTCCCGGTCCTATTCATAAAGGCGGGGCATATCGCCTTTCGTTTTGGGTAAAAGGCGATGGCGGTACTATCGTTACATGGTTTGGCGGCGCGCCAGCCGGCGGATATTTCCAAGAGGCAGGAGGAATAAGCAGAATTCCGATTACGAGCAACTGGACGTATCATCGCTTAACGCGCGTTGCCGAAGAAGGCGAGAGCGGCGCGGATAAAAATCTTCGTTTTGAAGGCGGAGGAAATCTCACGTCGCTGTATCTTGACGGCGTGCAGCTTGAAGGCATTACCGATGTAAATGACACTGGTCGGCCGTTCTACGTGATTGACGATGAGACGCTCACCAAAAAGCGTGATCGGACGCTGTGCTCTGTCGTGGATCAAAAAGCAGGGTGCGTGCTTTTCCAGAGCGCGAACAAAGGCGCGTCACAGTGGGATAGCACGCTCTCCTATCAAGCGGGGACGCCGGTTACATGTAACCCCGGCGAGACCGTGTGCGTGGGAGCAAGCAATGAGAATAATGGAAAGGTGTACGGGAGAGGAACGGATGCGGCAGCGTGTACCGGAGCCGGCGGCAAAGGCATCGCGTGTATTGGGCCGGATACAAACGATCTCCTCAAAGTGAAACGCGATCGCGTGTGCGGGGAGTGGCTCTCGTGCGTTTCCGGCACGCAAGTGCTCGATAAACAAACACAGAAATTGAAAAATACCTGTTACGCGGTTGGTTCGTGCACCGAGCCGTCGCAATACAATGCGGCGTCGTGCGGACGTATGAAGGATGTTGACCGCGATCCACAACTTTTGAACATTGATCTCTACAAAGCGCGCGACCTTACGTGGAAAGGGAAAGAGTATGTCGGCTATTCGGTTCCGTATCAATATCCGGTGACGAATTTTGTGCAACTCCCGCACGCCGCCGACCCGAGCACAAAGGTTCCCGCGGGGTATCGCTTACACAGTCTTGCGCTTGATTACGACGCGCAAGGAAAACCGAGGACGTGTACAAAAAATAATGAAGACATTGGCAATGGTGGATGTGGAAAGGGAAGCGGGAAAGCGTGTATTTTCCGTGGGCAGGGTATTGGCGATATCGAGCAGGGATTTTGTTACGTTGATGTCGGATCCGGGCAAACGTTTGTTTTATCAGGGCAAGGAGCGAAAATTGATGAAATCCAAAAGAGTTGCCGCGCGTATCCCGCGGCGGACGCGCCGTTCCCCGAATCGGTGGTGAGTATTTGGCATGATGAGTTGAAAATATCGAATGGTCAAACTGTTTGTGAAAGTAGTGGAGGAAGCTGGAGTTCTACAACGAATGAATGTACGTATGATACCAAATTACTCTTTCCTGAATTGGCCAAGCCCAAAGTGAAGGACGGGGCATTCAAGGCAGCAAACATTTCTCAAAAAACATCGCCGAGATATTCATACGGTCCTGCCGAATGTTCCTATCGTCGCGTGCGCTACAAAGATGGTGAGACGCGCTTTTGGGGGATTACAGGAGATTTTCCAGACGCCAATATTGATGTGTTGCAAAATGAATATGGATGGCAAGGATACTGTTTAGAAACGGATTCTTCGAATTCCACGCCAATAAAAAATGGAGCAGGAGATGCGCACGCATGTCTTACCTGGTTCCCGGTGGATTTAGTGCAGGGCGAGGTTGATCTTAATGCGGATGCGCCGGAAGCCGGGTATATCCCATCTCGGCGATCCTATTGTGTTGAGACGCGCATGGAGGAGCAGTTGCCGGCGGCATCGTCAACCACAAAAGATATGGGGTACGGGAATCGTGGATGCATAAACGATCCTGTACAATGCCGCACGGGATATACTCGTGGTGTCACCAATGATGATTGTACTGACACATCATCTAAGTTTGATAACGTACAGGGGTGTTCTGCGCTTCCCGGCGTTGCGGAAAGTTGGGTTCCGTATGACGGAAAAACAATATACGGCGATCCCGGCCTTTCTTATGCGGAAAATTATCGCATTGTCTGTTCCAAAGTTGCATTAGTGGAGAACGGCGGGGCGAGTCTCCCATGGACGGATCGGTTTCTTGGGCAACACGCAAGCAATTTTACGGTGCCGACCGTCGGGTATAATATCACTACGCCACCGGTGCCGTATGGAGCGGTATCCGCGTTTTCGCTTGGGCAGCGCAGCGCGATCGTTATCAATGAAAATAACATAACGAAAGATGGAAAAGCGTACGCGCGACCATTCACAACAACAGATACCAATAGCGAAACATGGGAAAAATACGCGGATGGTATGTCGCGGCTTCGGGGAATTTTTGCGCGCATCTTTGGGCTCTGGGAACAGAAAACAGCGGCGGAACCTTTCGTGCAAATCGTGCCGGATGTTGTGGATGATGCGGCGGCAACCGAAGGAACGGGTCCCATTGTGCGCGCGGCAGAATACAATGTGACAAAACAATCGTACTCGGAAGGAGCGTCGGGCATTACCGTGGAAACGCAGAGCAGCGGTCGTGTTGAGTTTAATGGTACGGCGCAAGCGGTTTCGGTGAAGTTCTATGCGTACAATGCAAATGGTCAGCAGATGCCGCTTCGACGCGTGATTGTGGATTGGGGAGATCAGACGGATTTGTCCGTGACCAAGGGATCGCTTAAAAATCGGAAGAATCAATGCAATCGAACATGTAGCGTGACAACCAATGCGGATAGCATTACCAAGAAGCACTGTAGCAAAAAGGAGGATTGTGGCGGTGGGGTTACGGATATCTGCGCAGTGGCGAACTGGGGCGATGATGTGAACGCATGCGTTGAAGATACGATTGGTGGAAGCACCGGGTATTTTACGTATACGCATATCTATCGTTGCGAGGGGCCGGTCAGCGCGGCGTGGCAGGATGATACGAATCCGGGAGTTGCAGGCAATCAGAGTGGATGCGTCTTTGTGCCAAAGGCGCAGGTGATGGATAACTGGGATTGGTGCAATGGAACGTGTAGCGCGAAGGGATGTTACAATGATCCGAATCCGACGGGAACAAAGCAATGTGATGCATCGTCGGAAGCATGGACGCGTTTTGGCAGCGGAACAGACGCAATTATTTTAAGCCCTTAACTATAATCGATGCCTCCTGTTACCACCATAGAGGATCAAGAACAAGAGCAAGCAGCGCAGGAACAAGCGATGCAAGAACAGGCGTATGCCGACCAGCTTTCGCGAGCGATGGCCGCGGAGCAGCAGGCGCAACAACAACAACAACAGTTGGTTGCAGCACAGCAGGGAGCAATGATGCAGCAAATGGCGGCGATGCAAGCGCAACAAGGCGAAGGCGGTTTTTCGGACAATCAATATCGACAAATGGCAAAACAGATGACCAAGCAATACAAAATTAAAATAGAAAGCTTGAAAAAGGATCTCGATATGGAGTGGAAAGCGTTTGGAAGCCCATTTTATTTCCCCATCATGATGACGCTTATGTCCATTTCTGCCATTGTTGGTCCTTTTGCTAACATCTTTTTTCACATCTGGATACTGGTGGATTGGTTTATTTTTATCACGATGCCTATTGTCCGCGTGCATCGTGCGTGGATAAAAGCGAATATTATGTATTCAAGCGCGGAGCGGCAAGTGAAGCGCCGAGCGGTTATTTACCAGCGTCAGATTTGGAATACGACGAAGCGGACGCTTGCGAGTACGTGGTCTGCAGTTCCCATTCTTAGTCTCATTTCAATATGGCCGGCGCTCACGGTGCTTGACAAGCTTAATGAGCGGAAACATCAACATCGTTTGAAACAGTTGCGGGAAAAAGTGCGCGTGACCGAACAGCGTATCAATCGTCTCACCGTTCGCGCAAAAACCGGTCAAGCGCAGTACCAAATCGCGCTCTTCGCCATGAAAGTCGCTAAAAGCATGGACGATGAATTTTTGAAGGTATGACCATTCATTCGTTTATCAAAAAGCCGATTGTTTCTCCCCCTTTTCAAGGGGGAGCGAGAGGGGGTTCTGTAAGAGTGATAACCCCACCCACCCTCCCCTTGAAGAGGGGAGGAGTACACGGTGCTCGAAAAAATTCTCACGCGAGAAAAATAGCGAAAGCGTACTCGACATCGCTTTCTTCGCTGCTTACGGTGCACGGCGCCTTTCTTTTTGGGAGCGCCGCACGGCATACGATGAAAAAAGACAGCGACATTGATCTTATTATTCTATCGAGAGATTTTGATGGTATGCCGTTTTTGAAACGACTGCAATTTTTGAATCGTCAACGACAAGGACCAGCGCTTACCGTCCCTATGGATATTCTTGGTTTTACTCCAAAGGAATTTCAGCAGTTTCGTACCCATGCATCTCCTAATATAAGAGGGATATATCACAGCGCCCGCATGCTATGACCCTTTTCCACCGCCCACAAACAAAACGACGTAACTCCCTCCTTCTCCCACTTCTATTTTCCGTACACCATCGCGAACCAGACCATATGAGATATATATGACAGAACGACGAACAGCGAAAGTATACATCGATGGAGCAAATGTTTTTTATGCACAGAAAAAACTTGCGTGGTCTTTAGATTGGAAGAAAGTGGTGAACGAATTGAAGCGCCAATGGAACGTGATAGAATTTCGTTACTATACAGGCGTGAAGGTAGGTGATGAGAAGATGGCGAGTTTTCTCCGCGCACTTGATCATATCGGATTCACGGTAATCACAAAGCATCTCAAAGTTATTAAGATTGATCAGGCGCATCCACTTCATCGCGAGCATCAGTATACAGAAATTTATAAATCGAATTTTGATGTAGAGGTGACAGCCGATATGCTTCTCGAACGAGGCAATATTGATGATATAATACTCTTTAGCGGAGATAGCGATTTTGCCTATGTCGTCAAAAAGTTAAAGGATGTGGGAAAACGAGTCATTGTATTTTCGTCACGAAAGACACTTTCGTGGGAGTTAAAACTTATGGCGAGTACCTATTATTTTTTAGAAAATTATCAAAAAGAATGGCAGAAATAAACCGTCCCCCGATTGCTCGGAGGACGTACTGTAAAACTATGTTCACTATAGCATTTGGTATAAAACGTTGTCAAGAGGTCTTATAAGTTTTCCCCTCTTATGACCATTTTCCACCAACCACAAACAAAGCGACGCATAGCAACCGCGCTTTTTCCAACGTAGTATGTCACCACTCAATACGCATCATCATCTTACGGGGAAAGTTGCAGTCTTTATTGATGCAGCGAACGTTATTCATTGTCATAGAGATATTGGATGGAAGGTTGATTATAAGAAAGTAAAAAAATATTTTGAAGGACGATGTCAGCTTACCGGTATTTACTATTATAGCGCGTATTTTGAAGAGTCAGCAGGACAACGTTCTTTTTTTGAAATGTTGGATCGTAAAGGGTATATTGTTCGTACGAAGAAGATACGGAAAATTAGAGACGATGATGGGAACATGCGCCTTAAAGGTAATTGTGATACCGATATTGTGGTTGATGCCGTTGCGTCGCTCGAGCAATATGATACGGCGGTGCTTATGAGCGGTGATAGTGATTTTGTTTCACTTGTTAATCTATTGAAGGGGCGTGGAAAGAGCGTTATTGTCATATCAACGCGCGGTCATATAGCGAAAGATTTGATCAATGCTGCAGGAGAGAATGCATATTTTGATTTGAAGAAATTCCGAGAAACGTGGAGTTTTAATGGAAATTCGTCTGGAAATCACAAAACCCGCCTTGCGACGGGTCTTGGATGACTTATCTATGTTCACTATAGCATTTGGTATAAAGCGTTGTCAAGAGGTCTTATAAGTTTTCCCCTCTTATGACCCTTTTCCACCAACCACAAACAAAACGACATATCGCCACGGTGCTTTTGTTTGCCGTGCTTTTACTCGCGCTTGTCGGCGGAGGGGTTTTTGGCGGGGCGAGGCAGGTGAAAGGAGAAACAGCAGAGAAAAGAGAAGCAACAATAAAGGAAGTGAGAGAGATAAAATTTACGGGAGAAAAGAGTCCGGTCGTAAAAGAAATCCTAGCAGCAACCGACGAGTATTATAAACAATACGGGATCTATCAAAACAGTTGGTTCGGGAATGTAGATCTTCTTAATAGTGCAATAGAGAGATTAAATAAAGCAAGAAATAAATATGAATTAGAGACGGGGAAACATCTTGAAAGGCTTGAGCAACTAAATCCTTGCGACATTACGGATGTAGGTTGTTTTATTCAATGGTTTTCCTTGCAGATATTGAATGCTATTCTTGCAATTTTTAAAGGCACCCTGATTCTTATTTTGAGTCTTGTGCTATGGGTAGGGAAATATAATGATTTCATAAATTCACCAGTTGTGAGAATTGGATGGACGCTCGTTCGTGACATCGCAAATCTTTTTTTCATTCTTATCCTTCTCGTTATTGCGTTTTCTACCATTCTTGGCGTTGAGAATGTGAGCTACAATCAGCATCTTTTTAAGCTTCTTCTGATGGCGGGCGTTATTAATTTTTCAAAGATGTTAACCGGACTCATGTT
>CAYHPG010000014.1:0-13925 GCA_964358625.1 uncultured Gammaproteobacteria bacterium | reverse complement strand
TCGTATTCATAAAGCTCATACAATGTTTGAGTGAGGGGGTAACGGTTTTGTCCCTACTCGCGAGGCGCTCGCAGACAAAACGCGTTATCCTTGTCGCTGTTTATGCTTTGGGCTTTTCTTGCAAATGACAAAAAGATATCGCCCTCGTCGGGCAATCTTACATTCTTTACAAATCGGTTTTACGGATGATCGAACTTTCATGGACATTAATAGCGGTAAACAATACGACCCTTCGTAAGGTCGTATGGTGTCATTTGCACCTTCACTTTATCTCCAAGAAGCAAGCGAATCCTGTTCATGCGCATTCTTCCTGCAAGATGGCAAAGGATCATATGCCCATTTACAAGACGAACGCGAAACGAGGTGGCGGGCAATAGCTCCGTAACCTCCCCGTCCATGTCGATAAAATCCTTGCCTCCGACTGACTGTTTATTGTCCACTTTTTTGCTAAAATAAAAGAAAATATACTACCCCTAATTACAGTTTTGGAGTAGCAATTTTATTTTTCTTGGTTTCTTCTCCTAAATGAGTTTTCCACTTACCATGTATTGTAAATAAGAATGAAAAGAATGTCAAATGGTGTATACTACAAAGTGCTTAAATACTAATACCCCTGCACTATGCATCTCATTCAAAAAATCCTTAAGACGTGGAATCATTTTTCCCCTGCCCCCAAAGTCTTTGCGCACTGCGATGTTCCGTGCGGCATTTATGACCCGCATGGGGCGCAACTTGCGGCAAAGACCGTTGCGAAGATGGTTGAAAAAATGATGGCACTCACCCCGCCCGCAGTTGGCGCGACAAAAGAAGAAGTATTTGCTTTCCAAAATACGATTAGCCGTATGGTTACAACAAAAGAACAGCACGCGGAACTTTGCAAGCGCGAACTGCTCATTCTTTGGACGGATTATTTCAAAGAGCAGCACCTTGCGCAATTTCCAAATCTCCACGATACGTTTTGGAAAGCAGCAAAGCTCTGTTCAAAAAATAAACAAGAAGTAAACGCTGATGCGGCGCACGATCTCATGCACGCAGTGGATGCAATTGCAGAGATGTTCGCGCAATCGCAAAAAAAATGATTCGACGATTCACCGTGAGCGGCGAAAGCATGGAACCCACGTATCATGATGGCGACGGCGTCATCGTCTGTCGTTCCATGCGCTATAAAAAAAATGACGTGGTCGTTTGTCACGATCCACGAAATGCCGAGCGCCTTCTTATAAAACGCATCCACTCTGTTACAGAGAATGACTATACTCTCTATGGCGACAATGTCTCTGCGAGTACGGACAGCAGATCATTCGGCGCAGTAGAAAAAGAAGCTATCGTCGGAAAAATAATTGCATCGTAAGTTATTACTGCGCCGCACGAAAAACAGAAGCAAGAAAATTATCAACCGGAGCATAGTCATCCGTAAGAATAATCCCCCTTCGACGGACAATAAAATCTCCGTATTCCGGATCAGAAAGGAGCGCTAACAAATGGCGCTCTTTTTCTGTTTCTGTTTCCCTCCCGCGCGGTACGTGCGTGGAGAGAAGCGCTGCGTCAATCGGCGCTCGTGATCCAACGACAAGCAACGTATTACGCGATCGTTTCTCCCACGTTTCGCTTAAGGGGGCAAGATAGGTGAAGGGAAATGCAACGCGAAATGTTGCAAGCATTGAAGCAAGAAAACGCCCACCACGCGTATCATCAATAACATTTGCGGCATACAACCCTCCCGGCGCAAGATGGTCATTAACGATTGTATGAAACTCTTGCGTCGTTAAATGGAATGGAACGGCAAAATCATTGAACGCATCGCCAAAAATAATATCATAGCGGTCATTCGTTCGCTCAAGATACCGCCGCGCATCTTCATTCACTGTTACAATGGACGTCGTTCGTGATAAGCCAAGATGTTGATAGTTTGCTTCCGTAACGCGCGGATCAATTTCGACCACGGTCACTGCATGCTCTGAATAAAAAGAAGAAACGTAGCGCGGCAAGGTGTATCCTCCGCCCCCCAGAAAAAGAATACGTAATGGACGGCTCGCACGCGCCGATGCATTGGCGATAAGCCATGAAGAAACCTTCTCGTAATCGTAGCGTAGATACGCCGGATCATCCGGAAAAACAAAGCTGTGCACAAGGTGATCAAGCAATACAGTAAAACCAACTTTTCCTTCATTCGTTGCTGTTGTAATACGGATACAATAATACTGCGTCTCTTCAGTACACTTCGCTTTTATAAAAAAAGTGGTCGTAAGAAGCATGAGGAGAAAAAACACGTTCCTCTTTTTCCTCCATAATGCCCCACCCCACAATGTCACACCGAAAAGAAACAAAAAAATTGCGATGATCCATACGATGCGCAACGTACCAATATATGCGATAAAGAAAAAACCGGCGGCAAATGTTCCTAAAATACTCCCGAACGCCGACACCGCATAGATACGTCCGACGATTGTTCCTGTCTCGGCAAGATTGTGCAAAACGAGTTTAATAGTGATAGGCGAAATAAAAGAAAGGAAAAAACTTACCGGGAAAAAAGTTGCAACCGAAAAAAGAAGTGTTGCAATCGGCAATGGAAATCCTCCACCACTAAAAAATCGTCCAAAGTACGGACCCAAAAGAGGGATAAAAGCAGCAAAAATTCCCGAAATAAAAAAGGTGTTCCCAAGGAGCTGTCGCGATGCAAAACGATCTGCAGTGATGCCGCCAAAAGCATTCCCAAGTGTAATCCCGGTAAGAATCACACCAATAACACTTGTCCAACTATACAATGACGAGCCAAGATACGGCGCAATCATTCTTCCGGCAACAATCTCAATCACCATAAGACAAAAAGAACCGACAAAAACTATGGCTGCTGCGAAACGAAAAGACATGCGGTTAAAATTGCATTATGCGGTGGTCACTCTACAATTGATATGTCCTTTATAGCCTCACCGAGAAAATCGCGTGCATCATCCATAGCAAGCGCTCGCACTACTTTTTTCCATGCGGCGCGTTCATTTTTCACGATCTGCAATCGTTGCGCCTTGGTTCGCGCGTTATTGAATTTCTGTTTATTGAGTTCGGAAGTGACAATAAATTGCATGCCTACGCGACCGTCAATCGTATCATGCTCTTTTAAGAAATCTTCAACACGCTCATTTAAATCGTAGAAACGAAATTTCACCAGCGTGTATGTTTTTTGTCGAAGCGTTGTAAGACACGAAAGACGATTCTTTTTCACCTTTTTTCCTGCGCATAATTTTCTTTCTGCTAAAAGATCATCAGGAATACCAATAACGTCTCGCGCACACGCAGTTCGTTCATCGCCAATCGATTCTTCCCAGCACGGATGCAATGCTTTATAGCGAGCAACGCAATCTCCTTGCGCTTTCTTCGCGCGCACCGCCCGACATTCTTCCGGTAGATATTGCTTAGCGTATTCCGCTTCAAGATCTTTTTCTGATAATCCCAAACGGCACTCCACACGCTGTTTTAAAAGCGGTAACGTAGCGCACCAATGTGTACGCACTGGGGGCAATGCAATGTTCGGCTTCAAAGAATCTCCTCCCCCGACTCCCCCAGCTCCCGCGGCGAGAACAACAAACGGAAGCATCAGCCCGACAGAAAATAAAAGAATTTTTTTCATAATTTGCGGTTTGTCCTAGACTAAGTCTGGGCGGCTTACAGACTTAGTCTAGGACAAAAACGATCGATGCGGACGGTGAGATAGGGCGACGAAATCTTCAATCTATAAAAATCATCTTCGATTCTTCCCATAATGTAGCATCGTGCTGCTTCTCTTTCAACCAATACCAATACTCCACCCCCCATAAATAATGTTCGGGAATCCCTGTGCGGCGGGCAAAATTAACGTTTGCTGCAAACTGTTTTGCATCGAGCGACTTTTTATATTCACCGGGTTGTAAATTCAAAAGCCCATTCGGCGCCCACGGCTCTGCTTGGAGTTCCGCGCCGATCATACGGTCAATCGGTTTGCCGACGAGTGCCGCCTTCCACCGATAAAATGCCGGCGGGAAAATATAGGTATATCGCCAATAACCGATAAATTTATTCCAGACGACGCGGTACATGGTCGTTCCAAGATAATCGCCAAACGGCGCGGGCTTGCGCCATGTGGAAAGTTCGCCGGAATCAGTGACGAGAATCGGACGATTGTCGAGCGAGCGCACGAGCGCGACCTCACGCGCAAACTGTTCTTTGTCCGCTTTCGGACATTCACCAAAAAGATTCAAAAAATATTCATTCTCCACCTGCCACATCGCGATTGACGGATTATTTCTATATCGCTCTACTGTCTCATTCATAAAGGCAAATAATTTTTCTTCAGCTGAATCGTTCTGTAACCATGCCGGATCATGGCACTCCGGCCAACGCGGAAGACGGCGGCCGACCGCGAGGATAATCCGCGCACCACGTTTGGATGCCTCGGTAATCTGCCAATCAAGATCGGCAAAATCGTATTTCCCTTGTTCGTATTCAATTGCATTCCAATACGCCGAGAGTCGCACCGCGCGCACACCCAAGTCATCAAGCGCGGCAAGATACATCTGTTTCCAATCCAGTCCCAAATACTCCGCCTGCGCTTTTGAAAACGTAACTCCCCACACCGGTTCTTTACCGTTACTGTAATCGTTGTCGGCTAACGACGCCCACCAGACGACAAACGCCAGTACGACGGCAAGTGCAAGCAATATTTTTTTATATTTTAGAAATTTCATAATTCCAGAGACCCATTCTCTGTAAAATTACAGAGAACGGGTCTCCGTAGTTTTTTCGTAGTTTTTATAATGTCTCAATCCACTTTGCAAAAATTGTTTTGATTTCTTCACGATGTTTTGAATGAGGGAAAGCATGTGTCGCTCCCTCGATAACGTGAAACTCTTTTTTCCCCGGAATTTTTTCATAAAACACGCGCTGGATTTCTGGAGGAGTTGCAGTATCCTTACTCCCAACAATCATAAGCACTGGCATCCTAAGTCGTTCCACTTTTGGCATAAGATCATACTGGAAACGATCAGCAACAAACGCATAGGGTAATCGCTTCATCATCCCAGGATATGCGGTACTCTCCCACTGCCGCCATCCTGTTTTCTTCCACTGTTCCCGCACCTCTTTCGAAAACGTATTGAAATACGAATCGCCTGATACAGTTGTAGCAATCGGCGCGCATGCCTTCACTTGCTCCGAATTTTCCTCGGCATATAACGCAGAACACATGCCGCCCATGCTATGCCCCACAAGCACAAACGGCTCTTCGTAGCATGCTTGTGTTTTCGCCCATGTGATAACATCAACAAGATCTTCATACGATTTTGTCATGGTAACATCTTCAAACTTCCCGTCACTCTCACCGTATGTATGTGTCGTATCAAATCGTACCACGGTGTACCCCCCCCCCTATAAATGCATCAGCAAACATCTGAATGTGCGGATCTGTCTTGCATCCCCCAAGCCCGTGCATCACAAACGCCAACCCCTTTTGCGGACTCGCCTCCTCCACAATCACCGCTATCTTCAAACCTTTCCGATTTTTGATAAATATTTTTTGCATAAAACTACCTCTTGACATGGTTTATTACTCAGCTATACTACAAATAGATGCTTCGGTGAAGGCCTGTCCGTATGGCAGAGATTGGCTCTGACTTCGTCAGAGATAGCCGAAGCAATCAAAGAAAACCCCCGAAAGGGGTGTTTTCATTTTGTAATATCAACAAGATACCCTGCCTGCATCGCCTCGTGAAACAATGTCCGTGTCTCACCTTCCTTCAGGAGCGCATCACGAATACAGCCCGCCCACATATCAGCGAGCCGAATGAGTGGCTCGCTCTCGTCTCGTCTACTTCGTATCATTTCTAATCGTATACCGTCAAGCCGTAGCGCATTTGTCAATTCAGCCGCTTTCTTCCTATCAATACCATCACAAAAAACAATCACGCGATACGATGCACTTGCTTTTTTTAGAATCGCCCTCTTGATCGTTTCTAAAACGGGAAAAAAATATGGGAGTGGTTTTTTATATCTACCAAAATAAACACCACCCGCACCAATATGCTTTTGCACAACCGTCCGTAGATATTGCATCCTTCGTTCATGACGAGATTTATGCCATTTTAATATCCCCGTTCGAGCGAATAGTTCAACGTTCAATAATGCATCACGCAATGCTTGTTGCTCCTTTTCATTGATAATCGCGACAACAATAAAAAATTCTGATAAAGAATCCTGTCCTGATTCATCAATGTAACAATAGAGTTTTTGCATAATTACCGTGCAAGTAAGACAAGTCCTATGCCGATCAAAATGATGGCAAAGGATTTTCGAAGCACGATCGCCGCGTTCAAACTCTCGCGCAATTGCCGGTACCGATGGCCAAGCACGATCGCAAGCACAAATAAGAATACATATTGGACCCCTTGCATTGCCGTGACGATCGTAACACTCGCCAAAGAAATCGCGTAATTGATGAGAATTGCTCCGAGCGCGCCAAAAAGCTGTCCTCCTAAAAATAATGCACCGTATTTGCCGCGCGGACGCTCCTCTCTCGCAAAAATCGCGCAGCGCCACGGGGTGTAGAGAAGGAAGAGTAAAACGAAAAGAAATGCACCAAGACGTATCCAAACAAACCCGGATATAAACGGTTGCGCGTCAAACACCTCTTTCGTCATGGTGAATGATGCTGAAAAAAAGAGCGTTGCAAGCACGGCATAAAACCAGCCCCGACGCTGTTTGATCTTTTCTGCCGGCGTTGTATCATGTGTATCAATAGAAATGAGCGCTGATCCTGCGACAAGTAATACAAACGCGACAAGCTCCATTGTCCTCAAACGCTCACCTAGAAACAAGGCAGAAAATGTAAAAATGATAAGCGGCTGTCCCCCGCCAACAACCGGCACGACGCGCGACGTCTCAAGCCATCGAAGCGCGCTGAAGAAGAATAGGAGGGCAAGTTGGAAAAGTACGCCCGCCGCCGCCGCAAAAAGAAATTCATTCGTTGTGGGGCGCACATACCCAAACGGTAAAAGCACAATCGCAAACACTCCAAGCGCGCCAATCGCAAACGTATACACTGCCGCCTTCGGCACCGCTTTTGCCAACAAAAATTTATCCACTAAAAACGCACCTGCGTTTAAGAGATGGGCGATGATGACGATAAGAAGCCAAGACATATTACCGTTTCCCAAAATGCTGGGTCCAGAAGATGTGAAAGCCAGAGGCGTTGCGACCAAACTTCAGTCCAAACCCCGCTTCTTCAATCCCGTCAAAAAGAATATTCGCGCGATGACCGGGACTGTTCATCCAACCTGTCATAACTTCGTCAACGGTTTTTGGTTCCTTTGCAAGATTTTCTGCGGACATACGCGCCGTATACCCAGTGCTCGTAATCAACGCATGTGAAGTTACGCCCTCCGGACTTTCGTGCGCAAAATAATCTTTCGTGAACATGTCTTCAGATTTTTTCTGCGCTGATTCATTTAAAAGTGGGTTAATCACAAGCGCCGGAAGCCCTCCATTGGTATTGCGTTCTTGATTCACGCGCGTAAGCATTGCCTGTCGCATTGCTTCCATATCCGAAAGCGCTGCGGAAATCTGCTGCTCGTATTTCACCTGCGACGATGCAAAAAAGATAACCCAAATATTCTGCCCATCAGCCCCCTTCGTCATGCCAACGCCAATGTCTTCGTACTCGGGCTTTACAAGAATCGCTTTACTGTTCTCGCCCCCATTCCAAAGCCCAAACGCTGTCGTGACATCTTGCGGCCCTCCAGCAATAAGCACACCCATTGCCAGCGCTTCATATCCCGCTTCTTTCAACAACTCTTTTTCGCCAAGACCTTCTGGAGTTTTTACAGCAAAATAATTCCGCGATGCCATATCGTCCGTCAGGCGTTGCGCTGAAGCATTGACTGCATCGTTCAATACAAGGTCTGCGAAGCTCCCCGAACGACGCTCGCCATTTGCGAGCGCAAGCATATCCGCTCGAATGATTACGAGCGGCGAAGGAGGAGAGGATGCGGGAGGAGACGCGTCAGAAGCAGAAGTTTCTGCGACAACGACCAGTGGCGCTATTACAACAGACGCTGAACCAGTAGCGACAGTGATGGTAGAGAGATTTGTATCCGTAATACCAAGTCCGAGTTTCCGCATCATGTGAAAAGCATCATCCGGTTTTCCCAAAAAATACCGACGACCATCTTTGGGATAGACATACCATGCCTCTCCGCGCGACTGCACTTGCAAAAGAATACGCCCGTAAAAACGCTTCGCAAATCGATCGTCACCTCGGTCATCGGAATCACCGCGCGGAATCTTCAAGAGATTTTTATCTGTCATACCAATCCCCTGCTTTCGCATCACAACAAACGCATCTGCAGGCCGCCCCAAATACCATCGCTCTTTCTTTAGAGGATCCACATACCACGCCTCCCCTTTCGACTCAACTTGCAAAAGAATGCTCCCTAAGAATTTTTCTACAAGCGTTACCGCGTGTACCGGTAAAACAAAAAATACCGTCGAAAAAACGACGGCGGCAAATAAAGCAAAAGAAATGCGCGGTATTCGATGCATGACGCTATTGTATCCTTTTTTGGTATTGTAGGTCAAAATGATCGCTTGCGATACGAAGCATCCCCAAAAGTACCAATGACTCGCCAAATAATTCGGAACTTTCCTCAAGTACGACGAGCGCATTGTAAAATTGCTGACTCGCATCAAGCCCATTCACGAACTCGAACCCCATCGCCAGCATAAAAAAGAAAACCCCTCCCAACAATAATTTACGCGATAGCATATTTTCTTGTTGCAAGGTTTTTAAGAAAAAAATGAGGAATACGAATGCGAAAATGATAAGTGGGCTCAAAATGATGAGCCAGTTGTACGTTGTGCTGCGAAAAAACATCGGAATCGGAATATGGAGATATGTGGAAACGTAATAGGTGATGTTTTCATGAAGCTCTGAAATCTCATCAAACCCAAAACCCATGAAAAGAAACCCGAATATTCCCCAGAGCAAACGGCGTCGACGCGTCGAGGAAAGCAATACCATGCCAACCGCAAACGCGGCAACCGCAATAAGCTGTGCTCCACTCCAATATGCTCCCGGCGTTCGTTCGCGATCGAGATTAAACAAATCAAACTGCGCGCCAAAAAAAATGTGGAGGAGAATTAAGAGAACGTCAATCCCGAAAATCGTAAAAATAAATTTCCGTTTCATAGCATTGATCTGTCCTAGACTAAGTCTGTTTATTCCAGACTTAGTCTAGGACAATAGTGCGCTTACTTTGTATGACGCGCTATAACTCTACTCTCCACAACATACTCGGCATAAAACTCACATTGTCAAAACCATTAGATGTCACAACGTACAGCGTCCCCTTTTCATCCACCGCAATCCCCTGCAGATCGCGATAGGAACGACGAAATTGCGCGATCTTCTCCACGGCGCCATCCATCGCAACAGCAAATATAGCGCCCCATCCGTTATCCGTAACGAGCGCACGACCATCCGGCGCTATCGCCACGTCTTCCGGGTTTGCAAGACGCGCCAAGAGCGTGAGTCCATTCGGCGGATCTGCGAGAAACACCGCGCCGCTCACATCATCCGTGATAACAAATTGCTTTTTCACCGGATGATACGCAATTCCCTCCGGCGCCTTCCATAGTGGATGCGATGGGCGCCATGCGAGCGGGTCGTTCCCTTTTGATAAACGCACGAGCACCTTCTCCGATTCGTCAACAATAAACAGAGTATCGCCGACCGCGACAATACCTTCAGGATGCCCTTTGCCTTTTGCCCATTGCCACGCGGACGTAAACCCTTCCTTCTCGCGATAGCGAAAAACTGTTCGTGTGCTACCGTCCGAAACAAAAACCGCATCGTTTGTTGCAGTGACACTATCCGTATCGCGCAAAACCTTCTTCGTATCTGGTAATAGACGCCACCATCCACTGACTTTCGACCCTTCGACCTTGCTCAGGGCATGCTTTTGACTTTCGACTTTTGACTTCCACTGATATACATTTCCGCGCCCTTCATTGCCGACAAGCACGCCCCATGTTGGGTGATAAAAAAGATCATCCGTGTGATACAAACCGTCAAAGTATCCTGCAATACGCGTAATGTTTTGATTTCCTACGAGCGGACTTTTAGCAAACGTATTGGGAATGGAAAGTATGAATGAAATAATAACGACCGCGCCGATAACGCCCACGATACTCCGACTCGCAATCACGCGCATGCGTGTAACACGGAAAGCAGACGACGAAAGCCACGACCGTTTTTCCAAAAATAAAACAAAAAACGACACAAAAAAGAATGTCGCCGCCGTATGTTCAAAAACTTCTTCAACGCCGTTAAAAAAATTCTTCGGCGCCCAGAGCATATACCACGCGTCGCCAAAGACAAAATGCGGAGCGATTGCACGCACGTTCGCAAGCACGCGGAGTTTCTCAAGAAAAAAAATATCAATCGTGTCAAAAAGCGTTGAAACAAAATATACTGCGCTTCCCGCAACAAAAAGCATAATAAAGAACGAATGACGCCCGCGATATTCGTGAAAAAATTTCCGGAAAAAAAGCGCAATAAAAATAAGCGTGCCGACCGCGTACGTCATCGTGACGAGATCACCAACGTATGAAGGAAGGTGCGCTGTTTGCGCGATAAAGCGTCCGATAGCTTCGTGTATTTCGAGCACCTCATCAAGGCCGGCATACAATAACGACGCTCCAATCACCATCCAGAGCGCAACGAACACACGCTTTTCTTTTCCTTCACGCCAATATTGCCACGTCAAAAAAAACGCTGTCACGGCGGCGAGTAATAAAAACCCGCTTGTCGTATAGCGGATCCACGAAAACTCTTCCATAAGACGGTGCGCTCTGTCGACGACAAAGACAATAAAAAGTGACACCAACGACACTGCCATGACGCCCCACGCCACCCAATGCCGCCGCTCGCCCTTCGCCAAAAGCCACGCAAGCGCGCCAAAAAATAAGAGACTCGATGCCGCCAAAATATATAAACGCAAAGCGCCTTCATACGGCAACGGCACCCCACGCCAAACTTCATACCACTGAAAAAACCATGGTAGCGTAAAAGCGCTCGTAAAAAACGCGATGAAGATCGCTCCAACCCAAAGAAAAATCCTAATAAAAAATCCTCGTATCATACGCGTCGTACATACATCGTATAAAATTTCTTCTGCAACAATAACAAAAAGGAAACTAAAAAAAGTGATTCACCAACAAGTTGCAATGCTTCTTCGGCGATAATTTCTGTTTGATACCATCGCGTACCAAGAATCTTCCCGCCAATAACTTCCAAAGCAATGCTCGCAACAAAAAAAGCCGCTCCGAAAAGAATGCCAATGGCGCATCTGCGATCATATTTCGATACCATACGGATAAGAAGAAAATAAACAAGGAGGGCAGCGGCAATGAACGGCGTAAAATACAATAACCAATTAAATGATTCTCCCCAATACCCCGTAAGCCCAGACCATCGATTCAACACAAAACCGATGCGCTCGTGGATGACCATCATTTCATCAAGCCCAAGATACACAAACCCCGCGCTCGTAACCCCCCATAACCACCGTTTCGCCTTCTCATGCAGAAGATACGCGATCAATGCCGCAACACCACCGCTTACCAACAATTGAAACCCAGAATACACCGCTTTCAAACTCCCCTCTTTATCAAGATTGAAAAACCCGAGCTTCTTGCGCAAAAAAATATGCGCAAAAACAAGCGCCACATCAACGATAAAAAGAATAAATAACAATCGATGGCGTCGCATCACACGATCAACGGTAATTTTGCTAAGTGATATTTTCGCCCGCTGATAATCTCTTCAATGCGGTATGTCCCGTGCGTCGGGGCTTCGATAAAACCGTTCCACGCGGCACGTGCGAGCCCGCCACTCTCTACCCAATCGAACAGCCACTCGTGCGTATATCGCGGATCGTTCTGTGTGATGCCACCTCCAACCGTTTTCAACCACAACCGATTGAAATCTTCCTGCGAACCCAATGACGGCGCCATGAGAATCGGAATCCCAAGCCCCGTATAAAATGAAAGCTCCGACGGCTTTGTCCAAAGAATATCCGTCTCGTGCATCAAATTCGTAAATGTGTGAAAATAATCTGGTCGCGTTTCCGTATACACGACGTTCACCCACGTTCCCAATTCTTTTCCGAGACGAAACTCGCGCACTGCATCACGAAAATACTGTGCAACATCATTCTTCACGCCAGCAACGAGATTCAATCGAATTTCGTGGCTCGCAATCTTCCCGCGCAAACTTTCAAGAATCGTGCGACCAAGCAATCGCTGTGCTCCCGCGCCCCCCACGGCGAATGTTAGCGTCAATGGATGATGCTTGCGCCTTGGAGCATGATGCGAACCCAACCAATGATGTAATGTTGCTTCGTGACGACTGGTAAAAATCCGATGCGGATCGAGATTAAAAATTCGATGCGCCATATCTTCTTTCAATACCGACGCGTGGGGTCCGCCTATGAGCGACTTTGGCAATGGGAACCCCGTCAAGAAAATATTTTTTTCGGGCACACCATAGAGCTTCAAGCGTTCCACTACGCGCCCATTTGGCGCAAAATATTTTATCCGCGCGCGCTGGGGATAGAACGACACCCATGCGCGACTCATATCCGCGTCACAAATCACACAATAAATGTCGCCAGGATAATTATAATACTCCGCGGCAAACGCGCAGACAAAAAAAGTGGAGATAAGCGGAATGGGATTTTTTGAAAGCCGTGCGATGAGATCGCGGCACACACGGTGTTTCACAATATCGCGATAAACATATTTGAGCTGTAAACTCGGCTTTGAAAGATCGCGGCGTGGATAAAAAAGCGGAATCTCTTGCAAATAATCCATGACCTCAAAAATGTACTTCCCGACAATGGGCGTCTGTTGCAAGCGCGAAACAGTCTCATACGCATCACGATTCTTCCGCCAATGCTCCTTCTCTTCTTTCGGAATCCCCTTGTAATTATTCGCGACAATCACGCCGTCTTCCCCGGAAAGCCCGTTTAACCCATACGCCGCCCGCTCATGCCCATAGCCCATAGACACGGCAACGACGTGTGCACGATCGCCTAATTTTTTATACACAGTAGACATAAAACAATTATAGCAAAAAAAATCAAGCCCGTCTTTTGAGGCTGATTTTAAAAATTTTCTCTACTTTTCTTACGCTTCAACAGTGATGCCAAGCTTCATTTCGACTTTCTTCAACCGTTCCTCAAGACGTTTCTGGCTTGAACGCATCGCCGTCAATTCGAGCATCACTGCTTCGTGGAGTTTGATGAAGCCGTCAACGTGAGAGAGAATCTCGCTTTTAGCTTCTTGCAATTTCTCCTTCGTCGCCATATGCTCGTGCATGTATTCTTTTACATTCACGAGTTCTGCAAGTATTTTATTGAGTAATTCGTCTTTCTTCATAATGCCATCAGTATAGCATGAACAAAAATCAACGCAACCGTACCAGACTAAGTCTTTATCTATGCAAGACTTAGTCTGGTACGGTTTGGACAAACCGCATCACTGCGCGCGTCAGTTGTTTTTCCCTTTTATTGAAGCTATGATCTGCGCCTGCGATGATTGTACCACGAAAATGGCGAGCGTGTTTTTGAAATGCTTCCATGTATTCCCGAACATCACGGTCGAGAAATTGATCGTGATCGCCAACGATTACAAGTAACGGCACGCGAATACTTTCTATCGTGCGCCAATCGCCTTTTGAATTGTAGTACGGAAATACGTCTTCGCTCCCTCCTTCTGTATAGAGAGAAAGAAATCGCTTTGGCGTTAAGAGCGGATCCGAAGGAGTGCTTATGAGAAATTTGTCGCCGTCACCTCGCCGCACCATTCGTTTTGCGCGTTGCAGATGCGTACGCAATGTG
>CAYHPG010000013.1:2039-14043 GCA_964358625.1 uncultured Gammaproteobacteria bacterium | reverse complement strand
ATACAGCAACTGCATCGTATGGCCAAGGGATTACGGCAACACCCTTGCAGATGGTCGCAGCGTACGGAGCAATCGCAAATGGTGGAGTACTCATGAAGCCCTCCATTATTGACGAGGTGCGTTATGCAGATGGTCGTGTTGAAAAGCAGGATCCGGTGATGGTGCGTCGCGTCGTAAGCGAACGGACTGCAACACTTATTTCCGGGATGCTCGTTTCTGTGGTTCGCGAAGGGCATGGGAAGCGTGCGGATGTTTCGGGATATACCGTCGCGGGCAAGACAGGAACTGCGCAAATCGCTCGTCGTGATAAAGCCGGCTATGAACAGGGATCGAACATCGGTTCGTTTGTCGGATACGCGCCGATTGAAGATCCAAAGTTTGTGATGTTGGCGAAAATTGATCGTCCGAAAGACGTGCAATTTGCCGAGAGCTCCGCAGCGCCGTTATTTGGCACAATTGCTAAATTTATGCTAGAATATTATAAAGTATCGCCATCGGGAGATGTGGTAAATAATAAGTAATTATGTATTCATTATTCGCAAAATTCATTGCTAAGAAGTATCGACCACTTGTTATTGCTATTGCAGGAACCGTAGGAAAAACGACAACAAAACGCGCCATTGCTACTGTTCTTTCGAAAGTAATGACGATGCGAACGAGTGGTCTCACTGGACATGATTTGTTTGCTGCACGTGCAACAATTCTTGATGGCGGTGTATTCCGTGCATTGCGATTACTCATGAAACGCGATACGACGTATCCCAAAGCGCTTCTTCTTGAGTATCGGGCGACGAGTGAAAGGCATATGGCACTGTGTGGTGGACTTGTGCGGCCAGATATTATTGTCATGACCTCTCTTACGCCTGCGCATCTTGATACGTTACGATCAATGGAACAGTTAACGCGTGAGACTGTAGAATTTCTCGCGTGTGGTCGA
Source organism: uncultured Gammaproteobacteria bacterium (assembly GCA_964358625.1). Lineage (GTDB taxonomy): Bacteria > Patescibacteriota > Patescibacteriia > JACQSD01 > JACQSD01 > JAUSHC01. The sequence goes on along the minus strand of CAYHPG010000013.1, from coordinate 13,106 downwards.
CGTGATGGATGGACAGTGCTTGCGTGGGATGATGCGCGAGTGCAAAGTTTGAAGCATCGCATCAAAGGACGTGTCATAACGTATGGCGCTGGCGAGGGAGCAGATGTGCGCGCAATTGAAATTGTCGTACAGCAAGAAGTACGTGATGGAACTATTGTGGTCAATGGAACGAGTTTTAAACTCGCGTATAAGGGGAGTGCAGTCCCGGTGTATCTTCATGGAGTTCTTGGTGGTCCACATGTACTTGGCGCGCTTGCGGCTGCGGCAGTTGGTATTCTTTCGGATATGAATCTTGTATCAATATCCGAAGCGCTCTCGGCATACGAACCCGTTCCTGGTCGCATGCGACTTATCCCTGGCATAAAGCGCACGCTCCTTATTGACGATACGTACACTGCATCTCCAGCATCCTGCAGTGTTGGCCTTCAATCATTAGACGCATTGGCCATTCGTCCTGGTGGAGAGAAGTTTGCAGTGCTCGGCGATATGGTGCCACTTGGAGACCACACTGAACAAGGACATCATGATGTTGGGGAGCAAGCTGCAGCAATTGGTATTGATTACCTTATTACCGTTGGGAAACTTTCTCGCGATATTGGTCGCGCTGCTCGTGAGAAAGGAATGCCGGAGGAACGTATCTATCACTTCACGACACCGGAAGAAGCAGGGCGCTTTATTCAAAATCGTCTTGAAGAAGGGGACTGTGTATATATTTCTGGAAATGAATTGTTGCGCATGGAGAAGATAGTGAAGGAAATTATGGCAGAGCCCTTAAAAGCAGACGGGCTTCTTGTACGGCGATAGTGTGTAGTATTCCCTCTCCTTAAATAGGAGAGGGCGAGGGTGAGGTCAAAAAAACTTGAACGATTACGATAAATATCATATAGTGGCCTTGAGCCACTTTTTGTAACTCGCCTGAAATTTTTGAGCCGTAGGCGATGAAAATTTCACTGGAAGTTACAAATCCGCCGCGTATGCACCTGCTGGCGCCGAAGGCTGATGATAATCAGCCGTAGGTATCAGTCCTGTCGAGAGGCGGATTCTTTTCTACACTGCTGGGGGATCGCCCGCCTGCCAACGCCTTCCACTCTATAGCGATGCGAACTTCGAGGTTATCACTATTCTTTCTCGAACTATCAACCGTCGCGGAAAGGCATATGGCGGGCAGGTCTAACGGCAGGCAGCGCCCGGCGCGGAGCTCGAGTAAAGCGAGAGCGGAGTCCCGTACTGTTCTCGGGGGTCGTCTAATGGTAGGACAGCAGCCTTTGAAGCTGTGAATGTAGGTCCGATTCCTACCCCCCGAGACTAGTGCGGGAAAGGCGTTTATCCAGGTTCGAATCCTGGTCCCCCAGCAATGGAGAAAATTAAATATCAGGCATTTCCCTGTAGCTTGAGATAATAATTTTTATGATCAATCAAGCTGAAGATATTGCTTCCGGAGAGATATTTGACACTGGAATGCCGGTTCGTGTAGCCGGTACGTACGTTTGTTCACCCTACGACCATGAATCGGCAGGGGAATGATCAAGGTACGCAATATCGTTCTATTATCCTTTACACCAACGACGAGCAAAAAAATGAAGCAGAGCAGTACATAAAAGAGCTTGACACATCAAGTAAAGAGGGCGCGCCCATTGTTACGGAAGTGAAGCCACTCGATCTTTTTTATGAAGCCGAGGAATATCATCATGACTATTATGTGCGTAATCCAGGCAAGGGATATTGCCAAGCGGTGATTAGCCCAAAGGTGCAAAAAGCAAAAAAAGAATTTGCGGCGCTGGTGCAATCTGTATAATCATCTTGATATGAAAATTTATCTCGCCGGCAGTATTGCAAAAGGGAGTGAAGAGGTGAAAACATTCAACGACTGGCGCGACCGATACATGCCGGTTCTTTCACAATATTTTGATGTTGAATTTTTGATTCCCCGTACAGGCGAAGTGGATGAGAGGGATCATCTGCTTGTGCTTGGGAAAGATAGTATCCGCATCAAAGTTTGCGATCTTGTCGTGGTTTGTTGCGAAGAAAAGATTGGTGCAGGGACAGCAATGGAATATGATAAACAATAAACAGGTCACTATTTTCGAGGGTCAAGAAATCCGCCGCCTCTGGGACGAAAAGGAAGAAAAGTGGTATTTTTCATTAGTGGACATCATTGCAGTTCTTACAAATCAGCCGAAACATAAAAAGGCGCAAAGTTATTGGACAACGCTAAAAAATCGTTTAAAAGAAGAGGGAAGTGAGGTCGTCACAAAATGTGACCAACTGAAAATGCAGGCATCTGACGGCAAATTTTATTTAACAGATGCGGCTGACGTAGAAACAATTTTGCGTTTAGTGCAATCGGTCCCAAGTCCAAAAGCCGAACCGATAAAGTTGTGGCTCGCGAAAGTTGGCTATGAACGAATGCAGGAAACCGTTGATCCGGAAAAGTCAATCAATCGAGGAAGAATGAATTGGCAGAGGGCTGGCCGAAGCGCAAAATGGATTCAGCAGAGAATGATGGGGCAAGAGATTAGAAACAAGCTCACGGATTATTGGAAGGACAACGACGTGAAAAAAGAAGACGAATACGCTATTTTGACGAATATTATCCACGAAGAGTGGAGCGATTTGTCGGTCAAGGATCATAAGGCATTGAAAGGATTGAAGACGCAAAATTTACGCGATCATATGTCGGATGCGGAATTAGTTTTTACGGCTTTGGCGGAGCTGTCCACGCGCCAGATCGCTGAGACAATGGAAGCGAAAGGATTCGAAGGAAATAAAATTCCGGCACGAAAAGGTGGGCGCATTGCTAAAAACGCGCGTATGGAACTGGAAAAAAAGACAGGAAAAAAAGTAGTGAGCCGAGAGAACTTCTTGCAAACAAAGAAAGACTCAAAGAAGCTGAAATAATATGCAAAAAGAACTCATCATACAACTTCATAAAAATTTTGAAGATTGCGTGCATGCAAAAGACGGGATGGAATTTTGGTATGCGCGGGAACTGCAGGCATTGCTCGGATATGACAAGTGGGAAAATTTTGAACACGTAATTCAAAAAGCAAAAATTGCATGTAAAAATGCGAAACAGGAGGTTTCTGACCATTTTGCCGACGTCGGGAAAATGGTCGAAGTTGGGTCAGGCGCAGAACGTGAAGTTTCCGACATCATGCTCACGCGTTATGCCTGTTATCTCATTGCACAGAACGGTGATCCGCGAAAAGATGAGATCGCATTTGCAATGACCTATTTTGCCGTACAGACGCGCAAGCAAGAGATAGTCGAAGCGCGACTTGCGGACTGGGAGCGAGTTCAGGCGCGCGAGAAGCTCACGATTTCTGAACGAACACTTTCGGGTATTTTATTCGAACGCGGTGTTGACCATTACGGATTCGCGCGTATTCGGAGTAAGGGCGACGAGGCATTGTTCGGAGGATATACGACGCAAGACATGAAAGACAAACTGGGCGTTCCAGAGAAACGTCCGCTTGCAGATTTTTTACCCGAAGTGACGATTGCGGCAAAAGAACTCGCCAATAAAATCACAAGTCACAACGTGAAGAAGAATCTCTCGCTCACGGGCGAACCGATGGTGACCAATGAACACGTTGCGAATAATGAGAGCATACGAACGATGCTTGGGCAACGAGGAATTCGTCCGGAAGAATTACCACAGGAGGACGATGTCAAAAAACTCGAGCGTAAATTAAAATCAGAAAGAAAGAAACTGCCGAAGACGGTGAAGAAGTTGGAGAGCGATAAAAATGAGTAATCCCGCCACCAAAACGCTGGTGGGGAAGGAATAAATAATAAACTGTAAACTATGCAACTCAAAATTCTTTCTTGGAATATTTGGTATGATTGTAAATTCCAAGAAACTATTAAATTTCTCAAAACGTCTAATGCTGATATTATTGGATTACAAGAAGTCGTCTCGAATGATCTGACTCGTGATGTTATTGGATATCTAAAAAAATTTGGCTACGATCATGTATTTTCGCCTGCACTGAAATTGGAAGATGACAGAACAGTGGGTAACGCAATTTTTAGCAAGTACAAAATTATAAAGAACGAAGTATACAATCTTTCTGAGGAAAAAAGTCGTAACGCAGTGAAGGTCGAAGTGAATATCAATAGGAAAGTACTGAATATTTTTAACACCCACTTACTTCATACGCATCAAAAATTTTCTGCAATACAGGATACGCAAGTTGATAGTCTCATCAAGGTTCTTCCGTCAGATCATCTCGTTCTTATGGGTGATTTTAATGCGATACCCGACAGTTCGGTAATACGAAAAATGCGCGACGTTCTTGTTGATACTGACCCCTCTTCAAAACCGACGTGGAGTATTTATCCGGAAGGATGTCCTACATGCAATCCGCAAGCGCTTGATACTCGATTAGATTACATCTTCACGAGTAAGGACATGAAAACGCATTCATTCAACGTCGAGCAAGCAAACGGCTCTGATCATTTACCAATATCAGTTTTTTTTGAAATATAATTTTTCACTTATGGGCAGCATCATTAAACTCAACGACACATTACAGATTACCACGGCACAGGAGTTTTCGAAGGCTACGACTGGGAAAAGATATGCTACAATAAAAATATGAAACAAAATACGGTGTACGTTTTTATCGACGCATCAAATGTTTGGAATGCAGTAAAGTCGGTAAAAAAATTTATTGAATACAAAATTCTTAAAAATTATTTTAAGAAAAGTTTTGATGCGGACAAGGTTGAAATTTTTTACTATGACGCATATCCAAAAGCAGGGACAAGAGATTATGATTTGGATGGAAAGCATAAGTTTTTTACATATCTAAAAAAAGGACTCGGTTTTATCGTAAGAAAAAAAGAACTAAAAAGAATCTCTGTTGTCAGCGAGAGTGGAGAAACTATCATAGAGAAAGGAAACATGGATGTTGAAATGACGATTGATGCAATGCATAACATCCAGAAATATAGCATAGCGATCTTTTTTAGCGGTGATGCTGATTTTTTGGCATTGGTGAATTATTTAAGAAATGGAGGGAAAAAAGTTTATATTTTTTCGTCGAGAGACAATATTTCTCATGAACTAAGAACCGGTGGGAATGGTTATTTTGATTTGAAAGATATACATGAATTATGGGGTAAAGATTTAAAACATCGTAAAAAATAATTGTAAACGAAAGCCACCCTCAATTAAGAGGGTGGCCCTTGGATGTATAGCCCTTTCGGTCTATGCTAGACCAAAAGACAATATTTAGTATACGGTGTCATCCTAGTGATTGTCAAGGGTTTGTCAGAATCGTAGATGAGGCTATTTTTTCTTAATAATTGTAAATTTTTATGGGTAGTATCATTAAACTCAATGACACATTACAAATCACCGCTGTGCAGGGGTTTCCGGAGGAGTTAAATCTTGAGCGGCATTTGGAGAAGCCGTTTGTCGCGAAAGATTTTTCGGGTAATGTTTTTTCGTTTCACGATAAGTCCGGCATACGTGTGTATCACGCACCGCCGGTGCGGAATTTTTTGGTGGAGAATCGGGAGGGGAAGTGGATCTATTGGGGGCTGTGTGAAATCCTCTCCGTCACGCACGACAATCAAAAACAAACCACGTCTGGCACATTTAGAATTACATATATCTACACGCCCGATGAAATGCATCAAGCACATGCACTCATCGACCGCAATCCCAAAACGGAATTTTTTAAATAACATGAAGCTTCTCCTTATATCCCATGGCTTGTCGCGTATGCGCGTGATCGATTGCAGCATACAAGAAAGCATACATTCGTTGTGCGATATGAATAGCTATTACGAAAAAGAATGATCGATATTCTTTCGCAATCTTTTTTTCGTTGTCCAGTACTTCGCGTTGCACCAGAGCTTCTTGGGAAGATTTTAGTGCGCACGCTGCCGAATGGGAAGGTGTTGAAATTACGTATAAACGAAGTGGAGGCGTATGATGGCGAGAAGGATTTAGCCTGCCATGCGTCGCGCGGGAAGACCGAACGCACGGTTGTCATGTACGAGCCGGGCGGCGTGTGGTATGTGTATCTCGTGTACGGAATGTACCACATGTTGAATATCGTAACGGGAGCCGCAGGGTATCCATCGGCGGTGTTGATTCGTGGAACGGAAGAAGTTTCAGGTCCCGGGCGACTCACGAAACATTTGTCGATTGATACCCAATTGAACGCAAAGAAAGCCGACAAGCAAAGCGGACTTTGGATCGAAGACGACTGGTATGTGGTTTCAGCTCGCGCAATTCAACGCACACCGCGCATTGGCGTTGACTACGCCGGAACGTGGGCAAAAAAACCATATCGGTTCGTTTATAGAAAGAATAAATAATTTTATGGGAAGTCATATTAAACTCAACGACGTCACGCACGACATGGAAAAGATGTCGTGGTGGCAAGAAATCATTGCGCGGTTTTTCCCAAAACTCTTTTTTTGGTGGCATGCGCGGAAGATGGGCATTGACACGACGATCTATGAAAAAGCGCACGAGGCATTTTCCCGCACGCATTGCATTGATCTTCTTCCGTCACGGTCGGGGAGTCGCGGATTCCAGATTATTCTTGATCACAACACTGCGTTGTATTTTTATCAAGACGGCGATCATTTTGTGTATGACGGATTTGAAATGGGGGAGTACGACGAAGGCGACGTGACGATTTTTGATGAGCGGAAATAAACGAATATGGATAATGTTGTTTTGGTTGGCGTTGTGAAGAGTCAGCGCGATTTGGATATTCTTTTGCGACAACATTGGTATCGGATTCCGGTTGTGCATGCGCCAAAGCAAAAGTACGACTATCTCGCGTTTTATCAGCCGGCTGTGTTTAGGCGAAGCGGGAAGTGTATTCGGTATTACGCACGTGTGCTTGCATACAAAACAATTCGGCGTGATAAGTTGTTGCCGGACGAGCCCAATCATCCGCGAGCCCGCAACAAGTATCTCAAAGTTCGCGTCGGGAAAATTCAGAGACTCCCTCACCCTATTCGCAACATCATTCCGCGTCGAGTGACGTTTAGTTTTACGACGCTCCATCGTTTGCGAACGGCGCGTGATATTTTGCAACTGTACGATGTTGTTCCGATTGAACAGATGGTGGGAGATGCCTTAGAGCGCGCCGGCATCACTGCACTTTCGGAATATACTGTAGTTTATAACGGCAGGCGTTATCGTCTGGACTTCGCAATTGTTGGTGTGCGAACGAAGATCGGAATCGAGTGCGACAACACGGCATCGCACGCAAGCGTAAAGGCGCGAGAAAAAGACAAACAAAAAGATCGGTTCCTTCGCACGCTCGGCTGGACGGTCGTCCGTTTGCCCGAACGCGCCATCATCGCCAATCTCGCCGGATGTGTTACACTGGTACAACGAGTCGCACAACGTCTCATGCTGAAAAGAACGAAGTAACGAAATAATGAAAATGAGCCTGTAGAAAAATGATCAAAATCCTCTAAATTTTATTCTTCGAGCGTAGTCGAGAAGCCAAAATGGTTCGACGACGCTCACCACAGGTTTTGGCTAACTTCTCGACTCGCTACGCTCGCTCGAAGGATAACGTAATAGTTTTTCTATAGGATCAAAAATGCACATCACATCCGCAGTATTCGTAAAGGGCGTTCGGGGGACGGACCCCATCTTGGCGGGAACGAAACCGTACATTGCTTTTATTGGACGATCGAATGTCGGGAAATCGAGCGTCATTAATTCGCTCGTGAAACAAAAAAATCTTGCCCGCGCGAGTGTTTCTCCCGGGCGCACGCGCGAGATCAATCTTTTTCTCATCAACAACTCTTTTTATCTCGTTGACCTGCCCGGATATGGGTTTGCGAAGGCATCGCGAGAAGTGCAGGAACATATTCAGCAACTCATTTATTGGTACTTACTCAACTCGGAATACGAACAGAAAAAAGTGGTGCTGATTATTGATGCGAATGTTGGGATCACTGACAACGATAAAAAAATGCTCTATAGCTTGGAAGAGAAACAAAAAAACATTGTCATTATCGCCAATAAAATAGACAAGATAAAGAAATCAGCATACGACGAGCAGATGCAGAAAATTCAGGAAGCGGTTCACGGCCACGTTGTGATTCCGTATTCGGCGAAAAAGGGGATCGGCGTCGGCGCGCTCGTGAATGCAATCGTCCTATGAAACGATCGTATAGCGCTCTTGAAAGAAGTTTATAGTATGATACGCTAACAATGGTGACAATCCAGATCCGCGCTACGCTCTCGATCCTGAAACAAAACTCTCCGAAAGGGGAGTTTTGTGTTTGGGTAAGGGGTCTTGCTTTTTAGAACAATTTTTGCTACAATTTGGACGCTCTGCTCATGGTGGGCGAGCGCATTTCAAAACCGGCAAGTCCCATAGCGGACGAGCCACAATTTTAGAAGGAGGGTGAGCCATGACGGCCAACCCATCAAGCCTCACCGCCGATCTTCGACGGGGGGACGAAACGCAGGTCCTGCTCAAACTTCAGCAGGACGGGGTGACGGACAAAGACTACGCCGCGATCGCGAAGAATGATGCGATGCGCGCGGAAATCGTCGCCGCGATCCTGAAGCACCGCCTCTTCACCACACCCGAGGAGCAGATCCAGACCCTGCTTCGCATCAACGAAGCGGTCTGGAAAGATCGTTTGGCACCGAGAATGCAATCCGCGCGCTCGGCGATCCGCCGATCCTCCCACCGTCGGACGAACGCCATCTGCACTGCGTCGTTCTCCTGCGGGAGACGGGCGACGTTGTCCGTACGTTTGAGGACAACTGGAAGGCGCTCCAACACGTCCACGGCGAGAAAGGGTCGTGGAAGTGGGACGGGATCGTTTTTACGCCCGCGGGCGTGCGAGCTCGAGCCGGTGCGATCGCTCGACAGAAGGGTCTCCGTTGGAGCGTCGCGGAACTCGGCCGCGAGTTCCAGAAGCAAGCGGTCGAGAACGTCTGCATCGCGCTTGACTCTGCGGAGCGGATGGGCATGGGGCAGGAACTGCCCTTGATCGGCGCCCTGCACCCGAAGTGGGCACGTGCGATGAACGGCGCGGGCATCCCGTTCGTGGACGCGCCGGACCTCGAGGTTCGTCTGAACGCCAAGGCCGACGAGTCCTTCTCGAGCGCGCCCTTCTTGCACTTCCGCCGCGATGCCGGCGAGGTTTGGCTCGGTGCGCGCGGCGTCGTGCGTTCGGATCCGTTCGGCGGTTCCGGCGTTCTCGGGGAGTAAAAGAATTCGGCTTGTGTACCTTGTATCCGGCGGTGGGTCTACCAAGACTCACCGCCATTTTTTATGCTATACTTTGATCTTGCGAACTCCGACCTTGTAAGAAATTTTATGAAACAAAAAAAACGCGAGGAGCGGCAACCCGTAGAGGATATCCCCATCACGGATGGGTTCGAGCGCGCGCTTGCGGCGATTGACGCGGGTGACAATGTATTTATCACCGGACGCGCGGGCACGGGGAAGTCTACGCTCCTTCGTCATTATTGCGCGACGGCAGAGCATGAGCCTGTGGTGCTCGCGCCGACCGGCGTTGCCGCGGTGAATGTGTGCGGGCAAACGATCCATTCGTTTTTCGGGTTTGGACCGAATGTGACCAAGCATCATTTTCCGCGTGTGCAGCCTAAGGACATAAAGCGGTACCGCGCGCTCACAACAATCGTGATTGACGAGATTTCGATGGTGCGCGCCGATCTTTTGGATTGCGTGGATGTATTCCTCCGAAGGTACGGCCCCAAAGAACGCCGTCCGTTCGGGGGCGTACAGATGGTGTTTATCGGCGATCTGTATCAATTGCCGCCGGTCGTGACGAATGAAGAGCGCGATGCGCTTGCCAAGCAGTACGTCACCCCGTATTTTTTTTCTGCAGAGGTATTTAACCCGCAACAAACGCTGTTGAATGACGCGTTGAAATTTTCTATGCGTCTCATAGAACTTCCTGATGTATTTCGACAGCGTGACGGCGTATTTCTTTCGGTATTGAATCGTATTCGGGATAATACGGTGACACAAGATGACCTTACGATATTGAATGCGCGCATCGCCGCGTATCATCACAAAACCGCGAGTAGCGGCATCGTGCTTACGACGACGAATCGCCGGTCGGACACCATCAATGAAGAGGCGCTTACACACTTGCCGGGGAAAGCGCACGTTTTGCATGGAGCTCGTCAAGGAAAATTTCAAGAGAGCGCACTGCCGACCGCCGAACAACTTTCCGTGAAACGCGGCGCGCGGGTGATGTTACTCACGAACGATCGCGAAGGGCGGTGGGTCAATGGCACGCTGGGAACGATTGTGCGTATTGACGTAAACGATGTGAGCGATGTGTTGACGATCGCGCTTGAGACCGGCGAGACGGTGCGTGTCTCGCGCCACGAGTGGGATATGTACGCCTACAAATTTGACGAGGGGAGTGGAGCGATTAGCGCGGAGACCATCGGATCATTTTCGCAGTTCCCGATTCGCCTTGCGTGGGCGGTGACGATCCACAAGGGGCAGGGGAAGACGTTTGAGCGCGTGCATATTGATTTGGAGCGTGGCACGTTTGCGCCCGGGCAGCTGTATGTTGCTCTCTCTCGCGCGACGACGCTTGAAGGGATTACGCTCGAGAAGCCGGTGCAACGCCATCATGCGTGGACAGATCCCCATGTCGTTAAATTCGTGACGCAGTATCAATGTGAGAGCAAAATCTCCTAGAGTGGAGGGGGCTTGCGTGGATCGTGAAACTGTGGTATGATCCCATGCAAGAAGCTCCAGCGTGGAGATCGAGTCGAGTTTCCTTAACGCTTTGTAGTTTCAGAATTTATTTGTAAACATTGATTTCTATGACAGGAACCATTAAACGCCTTACTGATAAGGGGTTTGGATTTATCACCCCTGACGGTGGGGACAAGGATATCTTCTTCCACTCTTCAGCACTTACGGGTGTCACCTTTGCTGAATTGCAAGTTGGTGAGAAGGTTTCGTTCGAAACCGAGGATTCAGAAAAAGGTCCTCGCGCGAAGAACGTGAGCCGTGCATAAAAGCACCTGAACCCCCTCACTCATGTTGAGTGAGGGGGTTTTGTAAT
>CAYHPG010000013.1:0-2029 GCA_964358625.1 uncultured Gammaproteobacteria bacterium | reverse complement strand
ATTTTCAACTACGGCGAACATAAGCCCATTTTGGATGAGGCGAGTTTTTCCGTGCGTGAAGGATCGAAAATTGCTCTTATGGGTCAAAACGGCGCAGGAAAGACGTCCATTTTTTCTTTGATTCTCCATGAACAAAAAGCAAAATCCGGTGGAGTTTTTTTGAGCCCCTCTAACGCAACAGTCGGCATTGCAAAACAAGTGGTGCGTCCGGAGCAGATGGAGCTTACGGTGCGCGATTTTTTTGCATCAACATTTAAAGAAGTGCCGTATAATTTAGATAAGCATATTACAGAAGTACTTGATGCGGTGAATTTAAAAACAGAACTTACAAAAAAAGTTCGTGAACATTCGGGCGGGCAACAGGCACGACTCCTCCTCGCGTATGCGCTCATTCAAGATCCGGACGTGTTGCTTTTGGACGAACCGACGAATAATTTAGATCAAGATGGCATTGCGCATCTCACGGCATTTCTTGTGATGTATGAGAAGACGGTGATCGTCATTTCACACGACGCGGATTTCTTGAATGCATTTACGGACGGCGTGTTGTATCTTGACGTTCATTCGCATAAAATTGAACAGTACACCGGTAATTACTCAAACGTTGTAGAAGAAATTGCGGAGCGAATTGAACGTGAACGCGCGCAAAATGCACGAGCAGAGCGACAGATTAAATTGAAAGTCGCTCAAGCGGAAGTTTTTGCCCATAAGGGTGGTAAACTTCGTGCCGTGGCAAAGCGCATGCGTGAATCTGCGGAGGAGGCAGAGGAGAGTATGGTGGAGACGCGCAAGGAAGATAAAACGATCCGCGCGTTCAACATTCCCGCACAGGAGTTTCCGTTTGATTTCAACGGCGCGATTTTGGATATTAAAAAAATTGGGATCATGAAAGAAGGGAAGTCCTTGGCGCGAGAATTTGCATTGACGCTTCGTCGTGAATCGCACGTCTTGCTTGCTGGCCCGAACGGTATTGGAAAGAGCACATTTTTGGAGCGCGTCGTAAATGGGAAGGCATCAGGCGTGACGAGGGGCGATGGTGTTGTCGCAGGATATTATCGTCAGGATTTTTCAACACTTGATTTTACGATGACCGGCTATGATTGCTTGGATGCAGTAATGACCAAGAAAGATGAACAGATGCTTCGTTCGACCGCTGCGGGATTTTTACTCGACGGCAAAGCGCTTGCCAATCAAATTAAATATATGTCCGAAGGGCAAAAGGGTTTATTGTCGTTTGCACGCCTTGTACTCATGCGCCCGGGCTTGCTTCTATTAGACGAGCCGACGAATCATATCAACTTCCGTCATTTGCCGGTGATTGCAAAAGCGCTTGATGCATATGAAGGAGCGTTTTTACTGGTGAGCCACATTCCGGATTTTGTCGCGCAAATTCGTATTGATACAACTGTTGATTTAGGAATATTTTAATGGATAAAACATCGAAACATTACGACGTGATCGTTGTTGGTGGGGGAGCGGCAGGAATGATGGCGGCAGGCGTTGCGGCTGCGCGAAAAAAGCACGTGCTTCTTATTGAGAAAAATGCGTCGCTGGGAGAGAAGTTAAAAATTACCGGCGGAGGGCGGTGTAACGTCACGAACGCGGAATACAATCCGCAATTGTTCCTTAAAAACTACGGTCAAGCAGAAAAATTTTTATATTCTTCATTTTCGCAGTTTGGCGTTTCGGAGACGTTTCAATTTTTTGAGTCGCGTGGTTTACCACTCGTCGTGCAAGCGCGTAATCGTGTGTTTCCAAAAACAGAACGCGCGTACGATGTGTTTAAAACATTGAAACGTAATTGCGAAAAGATGGGCGTGGAAGTGCGCACCGGATGCGTCGTCAAAAAAATATTGCATGGAAAAAATAGGATTACGGGCGTTGTGACGAATGAGGGGGTTCTCGAGGCACGAGCATTTATTTTGGCGACGGGCGGCGTATCACATCCTGAAACTGGTTCGACGGGCGATGGACTTGAGTGGTTAAAAGATCTCGGTCATACGGTGGAAGCGCCAACGCCAACAATTGT
>CAYHPG010000012.1:0-14050 GCA_964358625.1 uncultured Gammaproteobacteria bacterium | reverse complement strand
CACCGCTTGATGGATAACGTCCTCACGCTCCATCGTGAGCTTGTAGCGGGCACGTATAAGCACGGCCCGTACCACGCCTTCAAGCTCTCCGACCCGAAACCGCGCGACATCCACAAGGCAGAGGTGCGCGACCGCCTCGTGCACCACGCGATCTATCGCCAGTTGTATCCGTTTTTCGACCGAACGTTTATCGCGGATTCGTATTCGTGCCGTCTCGGGAAGGGTACGCATCGAGCAATGGATCGGTTCCGTACGTTCGCGTATCAAGCGAGTAATAATCATGCCCGCACGGTATGGGTCCTGCAGTGCGATATTCGGAAGTTCTTTGCAAGCATTGATCACGCGGTATTGCTTCGGATTCTTGCAGAATATATTCCTGATCGCCGCATCATGGGACTTCTTCAAAATATTATTGCGAGTTTTTCGGGAGTACGTCAGGGTATCGGTTTGCCGCTCGGCAACCTCACCTCACAGCTGTTCGTGAATGTCTATATGAACATCTTTGATCAGTGGGTGAAGCACACAGTGAAGGCGCGAGGATATACTCGCTATGCCGATGATTTTGTTATTTTTTCTTATGATCGTTCGCGGCTTGAAGCGCAGATCCCACGTATTGCTGATTTTCTTAATAACCAACTTCACCTCACGCTCCATCCGGATAAAGTACATATTCGTACCGTTGCTTCCGGTGTTGATTTTCTCGGTTGGGTACATTTTTTGGATCATCGGGTGCTCAGAACGAAGACAAAAAGAAGAATGATGCGCACTATAGAAAACAAGCGTGGCAATCCCCATGTATTGCAATCATATCTTGGATTACTACGCCATGGAAATACGAAGATGCTACAAGGAACGGCAGAGCGTATGAGTCATTGTCTGTAACGTAAGATCACGATATACTTATTCAACGATTCTATTTTTATATTTCTATGTTTACCGGCATCATCCGAACAATCGGAATAGTAAAAGAAATGAAAAACGTGACGTTGTGCATTGCCCCGAAGGGTTTGCAGCTGTCCCAGACTAAGTCTCGGAAAAAGAGACTTAGTCTGGGACGTATACACGCGGGCGATAGCATCGCGGTCAACGGCGTGTGCTTGACGGTTGAAGAGCTTTTTAGCCGACCGGCTAAAAAGCTATTCAGTTCTTCCCTCATGTCTTCGACATTGAAAACTACGACACTGGGGGATTTAAAGAAAGGAGATGCGGTTAATTTGGAATTGCCGTTGCGCTACGGCGATCGGGTGGACGGACATTTTGTGTTAGGGCATGTTGACGGTATAGGCATAATTACAGAGATACGATCTCTGTATTACAGAGATCGTATCTCTGTAAGTCGTGCAATCACTATTCGTATTCCCGTCGCATTGAAAAAATATTGCGTCGCAAAAGACTCCATCGCATTTGATGGTGTGAGCTTGACGATTGTCTCCGTGCGCGGGCGCGATGTGCTCGTTTCATTGACGCCTTATACGCTCGCGCATACGCGGTTTGCAAATGTGCTGGTGGGTGATAGAGTAAATGTGGAAGTAGACGTCCTCGCTCGGTATTTGCAGAATAAAAATATTATTCGAGCGAAGTCGAGAATTATAGTATGAAATCCAACACGTTTAGAAAAAAATTAGACGGTCGTGGAGTGCGAGTTGCGGTGGTGCGCGCTCGGTTTAATGAAAAAATTACCGACGGGCTTTTGCGAGGGTGCCTTACGGGATTAAAAGAATGCAACGTATCGAAAGTAAAAGTCGTTGAAGTTCCGGGGTCGTTTGAGATTCCGTTTATTGCGAATAAACTTGCAACGAGCGAAAAGTATGATGTGATTATTGCGCTCGGTGCAGTGATCAAAGGCGAGACAAAGCACGACGAGTATATCGCAAACGCCATTGTCTGTGGTATTACGAAAGTGAGTATCGCGACTGGCGTGCCGGTTATTTTTGGCGTCATCACGCCGAATAATTTCGAACAAGCACTTGCGCGAGCAGGAGAGAATAAGAAAAATAAAGGTTATGAAGCTGCGCTCGCCGCAATCGAAATGGCGCAGTTAGTTCGCGCATTGCGGTAATTTTTTAGTCTGGTATACTCATATTATTATGCTCGATCAAAACGATCTCAAACAAATAGGCACTCTTATTAAAGAAAACAACAAAGAGCTCACGAAGGAGATCGTCCTTCAAGTGGGTGAGTTTATTACGGATCGTGTTCTTCCACAGATTGATGAACTCGCCGATAACCTTGTGGAGGTAAAGAAGGATCTTACGGAGGTGAAAAAGACCGTTACCACGCTTCCTGACAAAGATCATCTCGATCGAGTAGCTGCTGATGTAAAAGGAACGATCGTTGCAAAATTGCGCACAGAGGATGATAAAGTGAATCTTCTCATCAAGTTTCTCAAAGAAAGTAAAGTACTCACCGAAGAACAGTGGAAGGCATTACGTGCGTTACAAGTTTTTCCGACGGTTGAGATATAGCGTATTTTATGACGATTACTAAATGCGATGTTTGCAAAAAGATTATTTCAGAAAAATTTTTTGACGAGAAGCGTTCGCATATTTCATTTCGATATCCATTCGTTTCTTTTGAGTTGTGTCCTTTATGTACAAATAAATTGATACCTATTTTAGAGAAGCAGTTTCATCTATCTGTTGTCAAAAAATAGTTAGAGATTAATATCAAATAGTAAGTCCCGAAAAATCGGGGCTTTTTATTTTTGTCTTTTTGAGCTAGGATGATAGATATGAAAGTCGTTATATTAGCCGGTGGTGGTGGGACAAGACTCTGGCCGCTTTCTCGCGAAACAAAGCCAAAGCAGATTCAGCCGTTTTTGGACAAAGAGACACTTCTGCAAAAAACCTATAAACGCATTCGTCGTGGATTTTCGGCGAGTGATATTTTTGTTGCGACGAATGGAAAGTTCTCTGATCTTGTGCGCGCGCAACTGCCACAGGTTTCTCGCGAGAATTTTTTTATTGAGCCGGTGCGGCGCGATACCGCGGCCGCTATTGGGCTTGTGGCGGCGTTGTTTTATCGCGAGAATCCAAAAACGATTTTTACGACTGCAAACTCTGATCATTTTATTAAGAATGAAAAAGAGTATCTGCGCGTATTGAAACTTTCGGGGAAAGTTGTTGCCGATCATCCCGATCACACAGTGCTTTTGGGTTTGAATCCCGTGTATCCCGAGACCGGCTATGGCTACATCCAAATGGACGGGCGCTTTAAGGAGTACGGCAAAGATCATGTGTTCCGCGTGAAGCGATTTATTGAAAAGCCGCCGATTGAAAAGGCAAAGGAGTTTCAAGGCAAGTGGGAGTACTTATGGAATCCGGGGATGTTTGTTTGGCGTGCAGATACGCTCTTGCAACTGTTCGCAAAGCATTTGTCGGCAATGCACGCAATTTTAATGCGTATTGCAAAAGATCCTCGACGACTCGCAACCGAGTTCGCAAAAATAAAACCGATCTCCATTGATTACGGCATTATGGAGAAAACCAAGAAGCTTTTGGTGATTCCCGCAGATTTTGGCTGGTCGGATATCGGTCATTGGAAGACGATTTACGATGCGCTTTCTACGAATGGTGAAAACGTAGTGCGCGGGAAGCACGTCGGTCTCGATAGCAGTGGTAATTTGATTTATAGCCTTACGGGAAAGATGGTTACAACAATTGGTGTCAAAGATATGATTGTGATTGAGACCGAAGATGCAATACTCGTATGTCCGAAAGACCGGGCGCAGGATGTGAAGAAGGTGGTTGCGGAGCTTGAGCGGAAGGGGATGAGGAAGTATTTGTGATAGTGGTATCCGTGAACGCACTCCGCCGCATCCCTCCTCGCTTCGTTCGGCCGCTCGGCGTGCGGCCTCACTGCTTCCGCGCTCGCTCTTGTCCTAGACTAAGTCTGGAACAAGACAGACT
This sequence comes from uncultured Gammaproteobacteria bacterium, assembly GCA_964358625.1. Taxonomy (GTDB): domain Bacteria; phylum Patescibacteriota; class Patescibacteriia; order JACQSD01; family JACQSD01; genus JAUSHC01. Next base: position 10,142 of record CAYHPG010000012.1, on the reverse strand, counting down.
TAGTCTAGGACAAACCGTGACCGCTCGCGCTACATGCCGCTTAACAGAATCCCGCCAAGGGAGCTACCAGAATATGACCAAACCAAAAGTATTGAAATCTCGTTACGTTCTGCAGAAACGCTGGGTGCGGATTCGTGAGGATATGCTTAAATTTTCGGATGGGAGTGTGGCGCCGTGGTATGTGCGCGAAGTGGGCGTGGTGGGACGTATTTTTTGCATGACGCCAGAGGGGAAAGTTATTGTAGTGAGAATGTATAAGCCGGGTGCAGGGAAGGTGGTGACGGAATTGCCAACGGGGCTTGTCGATAAAGGGGAAAATCCGAAAGCAACCGCGATTCGTGAACTACGCGAAGAAACTGGCTATGCAGTCAAAGCGCGTGATGTGCAGAAACTCGGTGTCTATGAGATCAGTCCGACGGAGACTGAAGGGAAAGTGTATCTTTTTATAGGCCGTAATGCAGTGCGAGTCGGTGCTCCTGCGAAAAATCCGCATGAAGAAGGAGAGGTTTTGCTCGTGTCGCCCGCGAAAGCGTTGCATTGGGTTCGGACAGGGGTGATTGAAGCAACGGGGCAAGTGGCGTCGGTCTACATCGGGCTTGATCATTTAGGATATTTTAAGAAATGAAACTATTTCGCATTTTCATTTTCGTTGCAATAGTTGCAGGCGTTGCCTCTCTCTTTTGGTTTCGTTATACGATTGGCGTTCCAGCGGGAAATGACGCAGCACTGCGTCGTTTTGTGATTGCGAGCGGTGAGGGCGTGAACGCGATTAGCCGCAATTTAAAATCAACAGGACTTATTCGCAATTCGTTTGTGTTTGAAACGTATTTGTGGTTTCGCAATCTTGAGGGACGATTGATTGCCGGTGAGTACGAGCTTAAACCATCGTTTTCCATCCGTGAGTTGACACGTGTGTTTGTCGCTGGTGAAACCGTCTCGCGCGAACGCGATATTACCATTCTTGAGGGATGGACGCGCAAGGACATTGCCGAATATTTAGAAAAAGAAGGTGTTACTCCGGCGAAAGAATTTTTAGCGAGAACAAAAGAGCTCGAAGGATATTTATTTCCCGACACGTATCGCATTTTTAAAGATGCGACCGTTGAAGAAATTATTGTAAAGATGCGGGCGAACTTTGACCGGAAAGTAACGAGTGAAATGCGCGCAGATATCGCTAAACAAAAAAAGACGCTAGATAAAATTTTAATTATGGCGAGTATTCTCGAACGCGAAGTGCGTACGCCTGAAGAAATGCAAATCGTTTCGGATATTTTTTGGCGGCGATTGGCGATTGGGATGCCACTGCAGGCGGATTCAACGATCAATTTTATCGTAGGCGAAAAACGTCCGCGTGCAACGTACGATGATTTAAAAATTGATTCACCCTATAACACGTACAAGTATCGCGGTATTCCCCCGGGACCTATTGGCAATCCGGGACTCTCCGCGATTACTGCGGCGATCTATCCAAAGAAAAACGACTATTGGTTTTTTCTCACCACCGAAGACGACGGCCGCGCTATTTTTGGGAAGACGCTTGATGAGCATAATCGCAATCGAGCGAAGTATTTGAAATAATGTACGCCATTCTCCACAACATTCGCAGTCTTTACAACGTGGGTTCGATCTTTCGCACTGCTGATGCGGCGGGGGTTGAAAAACTTTATCTGTGTGGTATTACCGGCACGCCCCCGCGAAAAGAAATTGTGAAGGTTGCTCTTGGAGCGGAGCAAGTGGTGCGGTGGGAATATGTACGGCGCACCGGAGATGTAATAAAGAAATTGAAAAAGCAGGGCGTTCGCATCGTGGCTTTGGAGAAGACAAAAAAGAGTATCGATTATCGAAAGGCGCCCCCTCTCCTCAAAGGAGAGGGTAGGGGTGAGGTCAACACCGCCCTTCTCGTCGGCAACGAAGTCGAAGGGTTGCCGCCCGCACTCCTGAAACAAGCGGACACCATCATTCACATCCCCATGCGCGGTAAAAAAGAATCCTTGAATGTTTCCGTCGCATTTGGAATAGCGGTATATTCACTCTTATGAAAAAAATTGTTGTTATCTCACTTGGCGGGTCGCTTATATTTCCAAAAGGGGGGATTGACGTGCGATTTTTGAAACAGTTTCGTTTGTTTATTTTGCGATACATGCGAAAGGGTTGGCGATTTGTAATTATCACTGGTGGTGGGACGATCGCGCGGCAATATCAGGATGCGTTGCAGCGCAGCGGTGTTGCGTCGCGCGTTGAACACGATTGGATCGCGATTCGTGTGACGCGCGTCAATGCACATCTTCTGCGGATTCTTTTTGGGAGATACGCGCACGATACGGTGATTATGAAACCTACAGAAGTTTACGCGGAAGCATTTGGTAATAAAAAAATTCTTCTTGCAGGTGGAGAGAAACCCGGACAAACAACAGATTGTGTTGCCGTGAAATGCGCGATTGGTGTTGGTGCCGATATGGTACTCAATCTTTCAAATGTGGATGCTATTTACGATCGTGATCCGAAAAAATATCGCGGAGCAAAAAAATTATACAGACTTTCTTGGTCTGCGTTTCAAAAACTATTTCCGCGTCGTCATACGCCGGGTTCTCATGTGCCATTTGATCCTATTGCGACGGCGCTTGCAAAAAAGCATAAACGTACCGTTGTATTCTTGGGTGCGAATTTTTCCAATCTTAAAAAATTCTTCGAAGCAAAAAAAATGAACGGCACTATTGTTTCTTCATAAAGATCAAAGATCATATAACAATAAAATATGCTATAGCATATTTTATTGGTGTGATTTTTTGTGTGTATTGTATGCAGCAAAGAGATATTGCCATAATCCAGCGCGTGCTTTTGCGGTGGTACGAGGAGTACGGCCGTGATTTGCCGTGGCGTCATACACGCGATCCGTACAAAGTTCTTGTGTGTGAAATAATGTTGCAGCAGACACAAGTGGATCGCGTGATTCCGAAATACAATGAAGAAAAGTCATTATACTAAAAGACAGTCCGCGTTTAAGGACTCTGATCGTTTTTGGCGTGGAAGAATTCTTGATGCAGTTCGTCGAAAGAAAATTGGTGTACGGTTTGATATTCCTTCTGTGCGAGCGAGAAAAATCATCCAAGGACTTGTACGCGATGGGCTTGTCGTGCGTACGGGCAGCGCTCTTTCCCTTCCGAGATGATGCCTTGATTTTCCGTCCATTGTACGGTATGCTTTTCTCTATAACAGAAAGGGCTAATTCACTATTTTTTACTTTTCTTTATGAATAAAATTTCGAAAATTTTTTGGAGCATCGTTGTTATTATTGTGGGGGTGTTGGTTATCTATTGGTTGGTTACTCCGAAACAAACGAACGGACCAGCGCCAACCTCGGATCTTCCGAGAGGAACATTAAAAATTGGTGCGGTTATCCCTCTCACGGGTGATGGCGCAGCGTATGGGTTGCCGATCCAGCGCGCAGCATCGCTTGCCGTGAACGAAATCAATCTCGCGGGTGGTGTGAAAGGACAGCCCATGGAGATTGTTTGGGAAGATGGAAAGTGCGACGCGAAAGAAGCAACGTCTGCGGCGCGTAAGCTTGTGGCGGTTGATGGAGTAAAAATTATTCTTGGTGGAGTTTGTTCTTCTGAAACATTGGCAATGGCGCCAGTAACTGAATCAGAAAAAGTTATTGTTTTTTCTCCTTCGTCTACGAGTCCGGATATTACCACAGCCGGTGATTTTGTTTTCCGCACCGCACCATCCGACGCGTTTGCGGGACGTGTTGCCGCGGAATATGCCGTAAAAAAGTTTAGCGCAAAAAAAGCAGCGATTATTTCTGAAACGAAAGATTATACGCAAGGATTGCGCCGTGTATTCAAGGAAGTATTCACGTCTCTTGGCGGCGAGATTGTTGCTGACGAAGTCTACAATACCGGCGATACGAATTTTCGATCGCAACTTATAAAAATCAAAGCGGCAAATCCAGACGTACTCTATCTTCTGCCGCAGTCGCCAGCGCCCGGTGGACTTCTTTTAAAACAATTGAAAGATCTTGGTGTGAAAACAAAACTTTTGACTGCTGAAGTGCTTATTGGAAGGGATGTCGTGAAGGATCAGGGGAAAAACATGGAAGGACTTGTTGGGATTGAGCAGTATTTTGATGAGAATAGTGAGCGTGCGCAGAAGTTTTTGAAAACATATAAGGAAACATATAGCGAAGCGCCGTCATTCCCTGCATTTATGGCGAATATGTATTCGCAAGTGTATCTCGTCAAAGAATCGCTGGAGCAATTCGGACAAGATACGGAAAAAATTCGTGACTATTTTTTGGGATTGAAAGGATGGGAAGGTGCATTAGGGAAATTGACGTTTGACGCAAATGGCGATCCGCTTTCGGCGTATGCGGTGAAAAAAGTTGAGAAAGGGAATCTCATTGATGTGGAAGTGTATAATCCATGACAGCAAACATCGCAATTGAACTTGCAATAACGATCCTCATTTCAGGGTCGTTATTTGCGCTCTCCGCGGTTGGGTTCACTCTTGTGTACCGCGTGACGAAGATTATGCACTTGGCGCATGGACTTGTCGTACTTGGCAGTGGATATGCGTTTTGGTGGGCGCTCGCGCGCGGTGCGTCTTTGGGGTTTGCCGTTGCATTCACTATTGCCGTAGCGCTTGCGTGCGGTTGGTGTATGCATACGTTTGTCTATGAACGCCTTCGTACACGGGGAAGCGTAGCAACGACGATGTCGCTTATCGCGACGTTGGCGCTTCTCGTCTTGGGACAGAATATTCTTTTGGCGCTCTTCGGGTCTTCGACGCGGCTCGTGTTGGTGAATGAATTTTTGGATGTCCATACGTTGGTGGTAAGCGTTTCGCTTGGAAGCGTTGTTGTTTTGGGGATGCTGCTCCGGTGGAGCTGTCTTGGAAAACGGATGCGCGCGGTTGCGGATAATCCCATCGCCGCAGAAATTGTTGGGATTGATAGTGCGCGTGTGCGTTTATCGGCGATGTTGCTTTCAGCGGTTGTCGGAGCCATCGCAGGAATTCTTTACGCAATTGAATTTAATCTTGATCCATCGATGGGTACGGAAATTGCGATTCGATCTTTCTCTCGGGCCCTTATTGGCGGGGTTGGCTCTTTGCCTGGCGCAGTAATTGGCAGCTTTCTCATTGAAAGCGTTGAAGACCTTGGCGCGTTTTTCTATTCTGCGGGATTGAAAAGTGTTTTTTCTTTTGTTATTGTTTTTATTTTTCTCCTCGTACGTCCCCGCGGATTTTTTGGGGGGAGACAACATAAAGAAGACGTATGATGTTTTCGCCTTACATTCTTCATCTTGTCGTCTTGATCGCCATCTATGGCATTCTTGCTATGGCGTTGAGCTTCGTCATGGGGCATGGCGGTGTTCTGCAATTTGGGCATGTCGCGCTTTTTGGTATTGGAGCATATGCGTCGGCGATTCTTACGACCATCCATGGTTTTTCATTCTCAATTGGTTTTTTGGGGGCAATCGCAGGCGGTGGATTGGGCGCACTTTTTCTTAGCGCGTTGATTCGTCGCGTGCGTGGCGATTTCATGGCGCTGCTTACACTCTTCTTTGCATTTGTTTTTTATGCGATTGCGCTTAATGTTCCGGAACTCACGCGCGGGGCGCTTGGAATCCCCGCGATTGCGCGCCCAGCACTCGTCGCATCTCTTCCTTCCTATGCACTTGCATCAATGATTATCCTCGTTGTCGTGTATTTTTTGCTCACGCGTATTCTGCATTCGCCGTTTGGGCTTGTCATGGGTGCGATGCGTGACGACGAACTTGGCGCGCGTGTTCTCGGGAAAAATACCGCGCATGTACAGCGCGTTGCTCTTGTTCTTTCGGGAATGGTTGCAGGACTTGCCGGTGCGCTCTATGCGTATTACATTGGCTTTATTGATCCATCGAGTTTTTATCTTGGGGATTTGGTGATCATCGTAACGGCTGTCGTGCTGGGGGGCTTGGGGTCGCTCGAGGGATCAGTCATTGGTGTTGCGATCTATTTTTTAATCCCCGAAGCATTGCGTTTTGTGGATCTTCCTGCAGAAACATTGGGTGCTGTGCGGCAGATTATTTTTACAACATTGCTTTTACTCATCATCCTCGTGCGTCCGAGGGGAATTTTAGGGAAAGTGTCATTGGAATCATGAATCATGAATTATGAATCAGGAATCAGGAGAAACATTTGAAGAAAGAATGATGATGGGGCGGGAGCGGGGCAAGGATCGTCCCGTGATTGTAGAGATTGGGCCTAATATTAATCCCGTTCATCGTTTTTCAGAAGAGGTTGCTCAGAAAATCCGTAGCGGTGCATTGTATCTCGGCATCGATGTAGACAAAGAAGCTTTTCGGAGAGAAGCTGTGGCAAAAGAAATAGAAGAAATTCGAGAAACACTTGCAACCATTTCTGCATTATTAAAAGATGTGAAAAAACCGGAAAGAGTGAAAGAGCGCTTTGTTGTTGCTGATGTGAAAAAATTACCGCTCCATGATGCATCAGTAGATGAAATTTGGTTACTTAATGTATTTAGTGGTTTTAAAAATAGACCGGAAATTGCTGCTGACGGAGCACAGTTCTATCATCTTGGTTTAGGGCATATATTTACGGAACTTGTTCGAGTGTTAAAGAAAGACGGTATGATACATATCGGAGAGTTTTATCCTCGTCATTCGGAGCGTAGTCTTTTGTCGATTGCTGATGAAGATTACAGTGACTTAGGATTGGAGAAAAAAGCGTATAAAGGGGATGACCTGTCGAAATTTCTTCTGGAGCATCAGATGCGTCCTTTTGGAATTCATAAGAGCGTTGCCACACCCTTTTTTATCACATTGACTAAAAAATAACATGCTTGAGATTCAACACCTGACGAGATCATTCGGCGGCATCAAAGCAGTTGATGATTGCAGTTTTTCGGCTGTGCAAGGGAAGATCACGGCGCTTATCGGTCCGAATGGCGCGGGGAAAACTACCGTGTTTAATTGCATTTCGGGTATTGAGCGCATGGAAAAGGGAAATATTTTGTACGAGCATCAAGATGTGAGTCATTGGCGCGACTATGAACGTGCGGAAGCCGGCATTGCGCGCACATTCCAGCTACTGCGTATTTTTAAAAATTGTACGGTATACGAAAATGTCGCATTAGCGGTGCATGATCGCGACCAACACTTAATTCCCAGTTTTTTTGGTTTTAATCGGTTGAAAGAAGAAGATGAGAAAAAAATTGCTGATGTGCTTACACGCGTGAAGCTTTACGACATGGAAGATACCGTTGCAAGTGAACTTTCTTACGGACAACAGAAGCTCTTATCATTGGCGCGTGCATTATTGCAGCCACATCGTCTGCTTATGCTTGACGAACCAGTGGCGGGAGTAAACCCGGTATTACGACAAGATTTTGTGATGTTGTTTAAAAATTTACGCGATGAGGGTGAAACAATTTTTTTGATCGAACATGATATGGAATTTGTGATGGAGATTGCGGATCATGTGATTGTGATGAATGAGGGGAAAGTATTGAAACAAGGAACGCCTGCGGAGGTGCGCAATGATCCGAGGGTTCTGGAAGTGTATTTAGGGAAATAAGAGATTGTTTGTCCTAGACTAAGTCTGTAGTCCGCCCAGACTTAGTCTAGGACAAATCGCGCAGATTCAAAAGATACACCAGAATATTAAGTTGTAGTTGTTTCTTTACTTCCTTGTTTCTATGACAAAAGTTTACATCGACAAAGTGGCGCTGCTATATCTGAAGGATCAGAAATTATTGATGGCGCGAAGCAAGGGGAAAGACAGGTTTTATAATCCGGGTGGAAAAAGGGATCTGGGGGAGAGTGATGCAGCAACGCTCATACGTGAAGTGCAAGAGGAGCTGGACGTTGATATTGATCCAAGAAGCATCCAGTATTACGGCACGTTTGAAGCGCAGGCGCATGGTAAGTCGGAAGGAGTATTTGTTCGTACAAAATGCTACACAGCGACATTTCATGGTGAGCCGAAAGCAAGCGGAGAAATAGAGGAGATTCGTTTTTTGTCGTATGCGGAGAAAGATCTATCTACGTTTGTTGATTTTCTTATTTTTGATGACTTGAAGGCGAAAAACCTCATTGCATAATTTATGCTCACGATTACGAATCTTCACGCCGGATACGAACAGCTCCAAATTCTTTTTGGTGTGAATTGTGACGTGCAATTGAATGAGATTACGCTTCTCATTGGCCCCAATGGCGCGGGGAAATCTACGGTATTGAAAAGTATTTTTAATCTTGTTGACATTTATGATGGGAGAATAGACGTTGATCGCCGTGAAATTACGAAAGCGCCGACGCACGAGTGCATCCAACATGGTTTGGTGTACGTACCACAAGGAAGACCAATTTTCCCGAGCTTAAGTGTACGCGAAAATGTTGAGCTTGGTGGGCTTTTACTTGGACGCCATTTGCTGCATGAGCGTGTAGAATACGTGTTTCATGAATTTCCGGTACTTGCTCTTAAGGCAAAGCAACCAGCACGTTTGCTTTCCGGCGGACAACAGCAAATGGTTGCACTTGCGCGCGCGCTTATGCCGTCGCCGAAATTATTATTGCTGGATGAGCCGTCACTTGGGCTTTCACCCGTGATGATGCAGGGGATTTTTGAAAAGCTTGTGGAATTAAGAAAGAAGGGGATTGGCACGCTTTTGGTTGAGCAAAATGCCAAAGCTGCAAGCGCCATTGCGGATAAAATTTATCTTCTCGAAAACGGGCAAGTCGTCCTCTCCGGCGGGCGCGAGATTTTACAAAATGAAAAAATAAAGCACGTCTATCTTGGCGGAATTTGACACAAAAAAAAGCCCATGATAGTATGGGGATAATCAATAAACGCCACAGACAGCAGGCATCTATAAGACCTGCCGAGGCAAGGAAGTTAGCGACTCGATGCTAACTTTTATGAATGTCTGTGGTTATAAGCCACAGAATTTTTATTTTTCGAGCCCTGTCGAGAATACAGAAAACTTCTCGACTCCGCTCGAAGAATAATTTTGAAACATTATGCCAAAATCAAAAGCACAAAAACAAGTCATCGTTGATGAACTTGTAGAAAATTTTAAAAAGATGAAGTCCGCCGCGTTTGTACACTTTTTTGGATTGAAAGTGAAAGATGTGGAAGATCTTCGCAAGCGTTGCCGGAAAGAAGGGATTGACTATGTGGTTGCGAAGAAAACATTTTTGAAAATTGCTTTGGAAAAAGCAGGAGTCTCCGGAATTGATCCGGAAGGATTCGACGGTGAGATTGCAACCGCGTTTTCGTATCAGGACGAAGTTGCAGGTGCAAAACTTTTGGCAACATTTTCGCGAGACCACGAGCCATTGAAGTTTGTCGGTGGGATTTTGGAAGGAAAGCTTATTGATGCGAAGGGAATGAAAAGTTTAGCAGCACTTCCCGGAAAGAAGGAACTCTTGGGTCAATTGGTCGGTACGATCCAAGGTCCGGTGCGCGGGTTTGTTACCGTACTTGCGGGCAATTTGCGCGGGCTCGTGCAAGTATTATCAGCATTACAAAAATCTAAATTATAATTTATACACATATGTCAGAAGAAAAAAAACCAGTCGAGGTTCCTGAGAAATTTAAGACACTCGTGGAATCCGTCGAAAAACTTTCGGTCCTTGAGTTGGCGGAATTGGTAAAGGTCTTGGAAGAGAAGTTCGGTGTTTCTGCGGCGGCGCCGGTGATGGCGGTTGCGGCAGGAGCAGCGGCAGGAGCTGCGCCAGCGGCAGAAGAGAAGACCTCATTTAACGTCGAATTGACAGAGGCAGGCGCAAACAAGATTGCGGTCATTAAGGTCGTGCGCGAAGTAACGCAGAAAGGATTGAAAGATGCGAAAGACCTCGTCGACGGCGCGCCGAAAGTTATCAAAGAGAACGCCACAAAGGAAGAGGCAGAAGCGATCAAAAAGAAATTAGAAGAAGCAGGCGGCAAGGTTACTCTTAAATAAAAAGCGAAGCGAACAGAGTGAGCGGAGTCCCGTATCAACGCGAAGTTTTGTTACGGGGTGACATTAAAATAAGCGCAGAGTAGATAAAAGTCTCAGATGAGAATCAGAGGCTTTTATTATGCCTGCCCGAATACCCCGCGGCTTGCCGCGAGGATGAAGGGCAACCGATTGCAAT
>CAYHPG010000011.1:5977-14298 GCA_964358625.1 uncultured Gammaproteobacteria bacterium | reverse complement strand
CCGTCTAATTGTTTATTCTCTGTGACGCGATCAAAAAGAACATCCGGATTTAACACTTGATCAAAAACTTTTCTGGTATCAGATTCGAGTAAATGTGTCCGTTCATCAATACCAAGTCTTTGCAACTCTTCCTTTTTTAAAGTACGCAAACCACCTTGCCCGTCCAAAAGATCCTTCGCTTTCTGTACAAGCGCTTGAAATTTTTCTTTATTGACTGTGCGACCGGCTGCATGCGCACGCGTTTCAAATTCCTTTAATTTTTCGTCAATAATTTTTTGATCAATGGCTTGAATGATTGCTTCGTCTTGTTGTTCTTCGTTTACTGTTTCGATCGTCATAGAGTGTAATAAAAAATAATAAGTAAAGAAAGTATAGTATAGCATTTTTAAGAAAAAAAAAGAAGGGCTTTCGCCCTTTTGAACGTACCTACAAACGCTTTATGGTGGACCAAGACTCGCATACGCCATCATGCGAACCGCATCCCAATCTTCGGCGGTTTTTGGATCGTTCCCGAAAAGCGACTTGAATGCGCCAATGCCTTTTCGCTCTTTGTCGAGATCACGCGTTTCCGGACGAATACCGTATGCAAGAATCGTAAGTGCCTGTTGATCTGCATTCTCCTGTGCGCGTAAAACCGTTCCATCACCTTCGCTATACGCAATCACCGGTACTCGTTTATAAATTTTTTTAAAAAGTGAAATTGCACGCGCCTCTGATGCTGAATTCTCCTGTATTGGTTTTTCACCCGCCGCAATAGAAAGTGCGTCCTGCCACTCGCTTTCGGTTGCTGGCAATGCACCATACGCTTTTTTATAACTATCAAGAACTCCCGCACGCTCTCCTTCACCAAGTTTTTCTGTTGTTTCAGTTCCATACGCAATAAATCCGACTGCTGCCGTCGTATGCGCTTCTTCACCGTTTGCAATGATTACTGAAAATTTTTCTTCCGTACGAATTGTCTGTTCAATCACTGGGTCAGCGTCTCTCCCTGCGGAACGCGCAATAGCAGTGGTATCGGCGGTAACAATCGTTTTTACTTCCTCACGTTGCTCCTCCTTCTTGATTTTTTCTTTTTGCGTCTCCTGCGTCTTCTCTTCCACTTTTTGTTCCTCTTGCTTCACTTCTTCTTTCTTCGATTCCTCCGGTTTTTTCTCCTCTTTCTTTTCTTCTTCTACTTTCTGAAGTTTATTCGCAACGGTAATAACAATCTCACTGCTGTTGCCATCTGTATTCCCTCCGGCATCAATCGCACGGACAAGATATTTGTATGTCTCCCCAGAAAGAACATTGCGATCTGTATATTGCTGCACTCCTTTCGCGACATCTGTATAAACAACGCCAGAAATAGGAGATCCTCCTCCTTTGTTTCTAAATATACTTATTGCGTCAAAATTCTCTGCAATAGGATCAATCCACGTCAATGTCACGCTCACGGTTGTCGCATTTGCCTGCACACGCGTTGGAGCGGGAAGCGGCGGAGATATAAGTAATGCAGTTGCAGTGCTACTTCTTGTTGTTGTTAGTCGAGGACACGGCGTATTCGTCGGCGTCACTACCAGATTTGTCTTTGGACCTGGAAGTGCGAGCGACGATGTCGCGCCGCACGTTGTAGTCACGCCGCTGGTATTCGTGAACGTAATATCCGACGACGCGCGGAGAGTGAATGTGCTTCCCGACGGCACCGTGACCGTGAGCGTTGTCGCATCAACCGTGAGTATTGTCGCCTCCGACCCGGAAGCAACCGTAACCGTCGTGAATGTAATGCCGCTCATCGAGAGCGTTGTATTGGCGCTGAATAGCAAATCTGCAGCCCCGACGACATTCGGAACTGCAGAGAGTATAAAAGAGGAAAGAAGAAAGATGCGAAACCAGCGATGAGAACGCATATGACACACGTACCTTAATGAGACCTATGCAAAAGTCGCTTTTGCATAGGTCTCTAATCAATCATGTATAAAATCACCAGTGTTGCGGCGCCGGCAGTAGCGTTCGTATTTGCCCCTCGATACTTACACAATACCGTCACGTTTGATGCACCTACATCGCCGATTGTTGAAACTGCCGCTCCACCACTGCCGATACGGAAAACGCCTACTCCGCTCGAAACATCGTTGGCATTCAAATACTCAACCGGATTCCCTGCTGTCGTACCACAATCAATAAAATCGGTTCCTGAATCATTGAATAGAGTTGAAAGAAATAAATTAATCTCTATAATGTTTGCATTTGCCGGAATAACCCCCATCGTTTTATTTGTCGAATCCGTATACGCAACTGTATTATAGAGAGCGAAGACCGGACCATGGTTCGTTGCTCCCGACGGCGTAATTTTTGCGCCGGCGCCAAGAGTGACAGTGCTGTCAAACTGCGACGCGCCATCAACCTCCAGTGTCCCTTCGATATACGCATCCTCGCCGTCCAATGTATTACCCGGAGTTCCGTTTCCAACTTTAAGATTCCCGGTAATAACATTTACTGTTGATGTGGCGGCACCGGGAGTCAATAAAAGATCCGCCGCTCCTTTTGTCTGGATATCAAGACCGACCGTCGCATTGTCTCCCGTCGCCGCGATGATCGGTTTATTCCCGGTTGCCGCGTTCGTGATAGTAATTTCATTCACCGCGCTTGCGGTTTCCGTAAATTTCAAAAGTTCGAGCGTCCCGTCGCCAAGCGCAAAACCATTCACATCAAGCATGCCGCCAAGTTGCGGCGTCGTATCTTCGACCACATTTGAAATGCCGACCGAAGAAACTGTCGCCCACTGCGGGTTTGCGCCCGCTCCCTGCGTTTGCAGATACTGTCCGTTGGTTCCTGCGGAGAGCCGCACCCAGTTTGTGCCATCGAAATAGAGAACATCTCCACGCGCTTCGCTTGCAATGGTAAAATCGGAAACCGAGACGACGCCCGCATTTGTCATTGTCGCGTCGCCGCTCATTGAAACAAACGTCGGGACTCCTGTCGCATTTGCAACAAGAAGCTGACCCGAGGTGCCGGCGGCAGTCGCCTGAAGCGCATTGGTGCCGTTTCCATACAGCACACCGTTTGCAGTAAGTGTCGCAACGCCGGTGCCGCCGTACGCGACACCGACAGCGCTCCCCTGCCATGTGCCGCTCGTAATATTGCCCGTCACCGCTAAAGAACCGCCCAATGTTGTGAGACCGGTTCCTGTAGTGATCGGACCGTTGTTTGTTGTTTGGAGAGAGAGCGTATTGACGCCGATGTCCCATGTCGATGCGCCGGATCCCGCTACCGTCAATGCTCCGTCGCTCGTGATGCCTGAACCGTTAAACGTCAATGCTGCTTGTACGACGTATGCACCACTGGCAGTAAGGATAAGAATGGCCAACAAAAAACCCAAGTTCTTTATAGAGCTTGGAATGCTATTCGTTTGACGAATTTTCTCCATATTTTTTATACTTTTTTTCACTTTACATATTAATCATAGCACAAAAAAAGCTAAAAGTCAAATCAATCAAAAACAAAACATGGGCATCTTGTATTTCACAAGATGCCCATTGTGTTACCTTTTACTGCAAAAGTTCTTCTCCCACTTTCCAAACATCGCCTGCGCCCATGGTGATCACAATTTCTCCTTGGCGCGCATGATTGCGAAGATAATCTGCGGCTTCGGGGATTGTGGGGATATAGAATGCATTTACAAGGGGCACCCTTGTCCCTTTACAAGGGTGCCCCTTGTACTGAGTAATTGCGCTAACAAGATCACTCGAATGTACTCCGCCGTGCTCCTCGCGCGCGGAGCCGTAGATATCGATCACAATGACATGATCCGCATCGCCAAATGATTTCGCAAAATCTTGAAAGAGCGCTTTTGTGCGCGTGAATGTGTGGGGATGGAAGACAACCCAAATTTTCTGATTCGGATATCGCTCTCGCGCCGCTTTTAGCGTTGCTTGAATCTCTGTAGGATGATGTGCGTAATCATCGATTACTGTCGCGCCATTTTTTGTCATGCCTTTTATTTCAAATCGTCGCGCAGTACCTTTGAATGTTGCAACAGCGGCCCAAAATAGATCATCTGCGATCTTTAATTTTTTTGCTACCTCGTGTACAAGAAATGTGTTCAGCTTGTTGTGGGCTCCTGAAAGAGTAATTGGTAGCCCCTCGACTTCGCTCGGGGAATATTTTTTTATCGGTGTTTCGACAACCCAGCCATTATTTTTTAAGACTTTCTCTCGAAAATCATCGAATACTTTCTGGTAGGACTCCGGCGTTTTGAAAAAATCCGGATGGTCCCAATCAATGTTCGTAATGATGAGTCCTTTCGGATTATAGTACTGAAACTTATTTTGATACTCGTCTGCCTCAATCACAACGTACTCGGACTTCCCAACACGCGCGTTCGAGCCCCAGTTTTTTACTTCTGATCCAACAATCACCGTCGGATCAAGTCCCGCCTCCGTCATCACGTGCCCCAAGAGCGCCGTCGTCGTTGTCTTCCCATGCGATCCGGCGATCGCGATCCCATACTTCTCCTCCATCAGTTGCCCCAGCGCTTCGGGGTATGACAACATCGGAGTCCCGCGCCGCTTCGCTTCTGCAAATTCTGGATTCTTTTCGTTGTATGCTGTTGAATAAATAATGAGATCAACCTCTGTTGGAAGATTTTCTTTTGAAAAACCTTCGACAAACAGAATTCCGCTTCTTCGTAAAACGTCGTCTGTCTGAAAACGTTCCTCGGTATCAGAACCCGTCACGCGTTTCCCCCATCCATGCAACACCTCGGCAAGTGCGGTCATGCCAACGCCTTTAATCCCGATACAATAGATGGAATATGCGTCACGCAAAATCATAGGACTATCGAAAAAAAGAAAGAAAGCGAATGCGAATCATTTGGAAAAGCCATGGAATCCGCCGCCATAATCCTGTCCATATTCCCCATTTTCGTTCTTTCGAGACAGGAATGACACCACGCATCACTACAAAGTGAACAGGAAAATTATGTCGTTTGCAATAGTTATTCAGCGCGATCTCAACGCTGAATCCATGATAATCTTTTTTTGTAAGTTGCATAAATATTTCCTTCCGGATCGCGCGTTCCCCCCCAATTGCCAACAATGGATCAATATGGGTAACGAATTCCGGAATACCTGCGCGATCACGAAGGCCAACGCACATCGCTGCTCTTCCTTCCAACACCGGAGCAATAATCGCTTGCACATGCTCTCGCGTTAATCCCTGGAGATCAGCGTCACAAAAGAAAAGAATATCCGCACGCGTCTCTGCCGCGCCCCGATGCATTGCCTCCCCCTTCCCTTTATTCTCGGAAAGGACGACCACACGCGTTGCGCCCGCAGTACGTGCAACGGAAAGGGTATCATCGGTTGATCCGTCAGAAACAACAATAATATCACCAATCACGAGAACCTCGCGGAGCGTGCGGATGATCGTCCCAATAGTTTTAGCTTCATTGTATGCGGGTATGATTGCGGCAACAGACATGAAAAAATTATGAATGATGAATGAAAAATTGCGCGATATGCGCTGCGCCATCGGTCGGGATCGTATCGTGCAGTTTTTCTCCTAATGCTTTTTGATGCGACGTATCATTGAACAACCCGCGAATCGTAGCAATAAATTTTTCTGGCGTCAATGCGCTTTGTTGCATCACCATGGCTGCTCCATGACGCGCGAGCAATGCCGCATTTTCTTCTTGATGCGTTTCGGGAAGAGGAATGACAATCGCCGCTTTAGAAAGCGCCGCAAGCTCTGACAACGTCCCCATCCCCGCGCGAGTAACCACGCAATCAGCATTGCGAAACAACGTAGGTAAAGCATCCTTCACGAACGTATACGATTCGTAATGCGGAAGTGAAACATGTCGAAACTTTCCCGGCCCCGTGATATGCACAACATCGCAAAACATCGTAAGTTGCCGCAATGATTGCCACACGATTTCATTTAATGAAAGAGCGCCAGTCCCTCCGCCAAGCACAAGCAGCATCGGACGTGTTGTTTCACTCTTTTCTTTATTTCTCGCCTCCGGCGGAGATTCTTTAATCATTTTCCGCGCAACACTTCCTGTTACAACAACATTACGCGCAGAAAAAAAACGAGCGGTTTCAGGGAAAACCACAAACATTTTTTTGACGATCGGCGCAATAAGACGATTCGCAAGCCCGGGTCGCACATCAAGTTGCATCCCATACGAAGGAATGCCAAGAAGCGCCGCAGCAGTAACAACAGGAACTGCGACATATCCGCCTGCAGAAAGAACATGCGAGGGGCGAAGTTTTCGCAAAAGAGACAACGCCTGAAAAAAACCGAGGAGCGTCTCAATCGGAGTAAAAAAATTTCTCCAATCAACATAACGACGGAGTTTCCCCGCGGTGATTGCAAAGAATGGAATCGCCGAACGCTCGATCAACTCCCGCTCAATGCCACCACGTGTACCGATCCAATACGCCTTTAACTCCCCCTCGCCCCCTCTTATAGTAAGAGGGGTGGCCAGTTTCTCATACACTGCAAGAAGTGGCGTCCCCGATCCAAGCGTTCCTCCACCAGTAAATACTATTTTCATGTTTCAGGTTTTATGATTATAACGTGAAATATTCGCGACAACTCCAAGTGCAAACAACGACACTGTAAGCGCTGTTCCTCCATAACTCACAAAGGGTAATGGAAGTCCTGTTAATGGCAAAATCCCAATCATCGAACCAATATTCAAAAACGCTTGCGCGAGAAACCATGTAAAAACACCAGCGGTAAATAACCGAGAAAATTGATCCGGCGCACGACGCGCGATATGCAGCCCGCGATACGCAAAAAGAAGGAGCGCTACAATGAACACGGCAACAATAACAAATCCAAGTTCTTCTGAAATAATGGAAAAGATGGAATCCGCCGCAACTTCAGGAAGATACTGCAACTTCTGCCGCGAAGCTCCAAGCCCGACGCCGAACCATCCGCCAGATCCAATCGCAACGAGTGATTGGAGCAACTGATATCCTGCTCCAGAAGGATCCTGCTCCGGCGAAAGAAAGGTCATCACGCGCGCGAGGCGGTACGGCGCCATCGCAATAAGCCCGGCAAGCGCTCCGCCTCCGGAAAGAAAAAGAAGAAAAAGATGCCACCATGGAGCGCCGCTCACAAAATACACGACAACGCCAACCATAGCAAGGAGCCCCGTTGTCCCTACATCAGGTTGTAGCATAATAAGAAGAAGTGTTGGAACTACAACGATTGCAAAGGCAAAAAATCGATTCCGTCGCTCAAGAAAAAGAGCTAAGCAAAAAAGAACGGCAATTTTTGCAATCTCTGCGGGCTGTAAAGAAAATCCTCCAAACAAAAACCAGCTGCGCGCACGACCATACGAAACGCCAATACCGGGAATAAGCACGAGGGTAAGCAGCGCAAGAGAAAAAAGAAAGAATGGAAAAGCAATGCGTCGCCAAAACGTATACGGGATAAAAAAACCGACTAAAAAAAGTATCGCACCGGGAAACAAACCGAAAAGAAGCTGCCGTCGCACATAAAAAAATGAATCGCCAAATTTATTGTAGGCAACAATCCCACTCGCAGACGTCAATGCCACAAGACCAAATAAAATTACGCCTCCGGCAAGAATAAGGAGAAGTGCATCGGGAGGAGGAAGAGATGTTTTGGCGCGACGAAACATGATATGAGCAGTAAGTAGTAAGTACTAAGCAGTAAGTTGCCGTACTACCTTTTTAAATTTTTCTCCTCGATCAAACTCGTGTTGAAAAAGCCCAAAGCTCGCCGCGGCGGGAGAAAGGAGGACGATGTCGCCACGCTTCGCAAATGACTCAGCTTTATGAACAGCAGAGGACATTGTTGTTGCCTCGACAACGTGAATCGTAAAACGTGAATCGTGAAATAATTTTTTTATCTTCTCTGTTGCGACACCGGGAAGTAATACAACTGCCTTGCAAATCCTTTTTATCCACGGTATGAGCGGCTTGTAGTCTAAATTTTTATCCGACCCCCCGGCAATCAATACGATCGAAGTGGAACTTCCTAGCGAAATTTCCACTTCAGCATATTGGGATGATAAAGTGCGCAGCGCCGCAACGGTCGCATCCGGCGTCGTTGCCGTCGTATCATTATAATATCGCACCCCGCGCACCGTGCGAATATATTCAAGCCGGTCGGGCAACCCACGGAATTTTTTCAAAACGCTTTGTATAATGTGATCAGAAATACCAATTGCCCGCGCCACTGTCGCCGCCGCATTCGCGTTGGCAACATTATGTACGCCAACTATTCGGAGATCGTATCTCTGTAAATTTACAGAGATACGATCTCTGTAATTGGGAAACCACAAAACTTTAGCCTTCGTTTTA
>CAYHPG010000011.1:0-5967 GCA_964358625.1 uncultured Gammaproteobacteria bacterium | reverse complement strand
CCATTGCGCGCGTCCACTCGTTTTCTTTATTCAAAACCGCGACATCTTCCCTCTTTTGGTGCCGCACGATACTTTCTTTCGCGCGTGCGTAGGAGCGCATCCCCGAGTAGCGATTCAGATGATCCTCCAACACATTTGTCACGACCGCAATGTGCGGAGAAATTTTTTGGCAATCCATGTCTTCCAAATGCCACGACGAAAGTTCAAGCACTACCCAATCATTGGGCTTCACGCGATCAACAATAGACAACATCGGCGTCGTCCGTATATTCCCCGCTAACCATACTCGACTTTTGACCTTTGACATTTGACATTTGACTTTTTCGTTTAAGATCACAGAGATCATTGCAGAGGTTGTAGATTTGCCACGTGTGCCGGTAACGCCAATGACATTTTTTGATCGGCAATACTTAAAAAAAAGCGTCGCTTCATTTTCAATCGGCACGCCATGAGTTCGGGCAATTTTCAAAAACGGCGACTCCACCGGCACCGCTGGATTCCGCACTATCATGTCCGTGTTGATAAAATCCTGCTTCCGATGCTTTCCCAGAACAAACCTAATATTCTTCGAGCTGGTCGAGAAGTTCCTTAATGACACCGCAAGCTCTTTTTTAGTCTTGAGATCCGTCACCGTCACCCGCGCGCCGTGCTTTGCCAGCCACGCCGCAACCGACGCCCCTCCGCCATGCAACCCCAACCCCATCACTGTCACGCGTTTTCCGATAAAATAATCACTGGGAGCCCACTGCTTTTTTAATTTTTCATAAAACGGTTTTACAATTTTTTTGCTGACGTTAAAATGCAGTTTCCCCACCTTATCTATTTTTCTTTGAAGCTCCCCATGAAGCGATTTTTGTTTAGCCCAATGCTTAAACGCCCCCTGTAATTTTTCATCTGCGAAGAAAGCAATAATATCTGCGTCTTCAATAATTTTTTTTTCTCTACTCGCGCCTCGATCAGATAAAATTTCTTTCAGTTGCGCTCTCTGTATTTTTGTTAATGTGAGAGAATGAAGAAAACTTTTACTTACAACGTATGCCAGTTCCCCGTGCTTTCTCCTTAGTGCCTGTTCATCCATTTTCAATGTTTTCCCTACATCGTGCAGTAACGAACCAATTGATACCACAATCTTGTCGCAAGGAATCTTCTCAGCAATCCTTAAAGAAAGTGCAAAAACTTTTACGCTGTGATTATACATAATCCTCCAATCATTGAAACTAAAAGAAGGATTTTGTACAAACGATTTTTTTAAAAATTTCTTCGTTGCATCAAAAATTTCATTCATATATCACCGCAACTTCTTTTTCGTCGCCTGCTTTATTTCTTTCTTCACTTCTTTAATATGTCGCTCAGTCGGTAAATGCTCCGGCATTGTCCCGCCGATGTCTTTGATCGTCTGCCGCACTTTGCCACCGACCATAAAGTGTGTCCGCGACGCCGCATCTTCTCCTTGGATATTGTCGTTCGTTATTTTCTCGTCCGTCTGTGTGATACGAAAAAGATTTGCCGCGAGTTCTGTTGAACCTGCTCTGTCGAGTAACTCACCCTTTCTGATTCCTTTCTTCTGTTCAATATCCGCAAGTGGCATACCGTACAATCCTTTGTACCCCGCATCATTAAAAGTACCAAATCGCGTTACTCCGGCACGCCGCGCTGTTTTAAAAAGTTTTTTGTTGTGATCCGTCACCTGACCACGAATGAATACTCTCTTCTCTGCATCCGGTAACTGTTCAAAAATTTCCTGCTTTCGTGTTTGAGTCGCGAAGTATGTTTGCGCTAGTGCGATTGCCTCTTTCTTGGGATCTCCGTTCTGAGCGATGAGATAACAGGCATACCGATCGAGTTTGTAATCCCTTACTTCTCGCACCGTATTTGAACCAATTTCGACCATTTTCCCCGTTTGGTGAAAATGGTTATCCACATCCTGTCCGCTATTCACACAAGCCCGCGCAGCTCTTGCAATGACCTCTTCGGCTTTCTCCCATTTTCCATAACCTAACAACGGCATTAGTTCTCGTGCCGTCCAATATTCTATTCCATTTTCATCAATCTTTTTTACGCCCTCAAAATCTTTGTGAGGCGCGATAATATCGTTGATCATACTTCATTAAGCTACGTCACCATCCGATCCACTAAAAATAGCACGAGTCCCGCGACCGCCGTCACGCCGGCAATCATCCAAAAACGCATCACGATCTGCGGTTCGCGCCAGCCGATTGCTTCGAGATGATGGTGAATAGGACTTGAACGAAATATGCGTCGTCCCAAAAGCCGACGCGATGTCCATTGCAAAAGCACCGAGGCAGATTCAACAACAAACAAAAATCCAATAAGCGGCAAGAGGAGCGCCGAGTTCGTCAGCATCGCGATCACCCCAAGCGTGACACCGAGTGACATCGCGCCCGTGTCGCCCATAAAAAAACGCGCGGGGTTGATATTGAACCAAAGAAACGCAAGAAGCGCGCCGATGACGACGCCAATAAACGCCGCAAGATCGTAGCGCCCTTGGATGAATGCGATCGCGCCATACGCGCCAAATGCCATAAGCAGCGTCCCACCAGCCAATCCATCAAGCCCATCAATTTCGTTTACGGAAAATGCCGTCGCGACAATGATAAAAATAAAAATAGGAATATACCACCATCCGACATCCACATTTCCCAAAAAAGGAATGTGCAGGACGTCGCGTTCGAGCTTCACAAAAAACCACCACGCGCCGACCGCCGCGATCGCCGTATAAATAAAAAGACGATGTCGCATACGCAGTCCCCCGCCGTGCGCGCCCATTCGCCACACATTAAATAAATCATCCACAAGCCCGACAATCGCCGCCGCAACGAGCGCCCCCAATGGCAAATACGTTTCCGCGCGAGAAAGAAAAGAAAACGGGAAAAAAATCATCGGCACAAGTAATGCGAACGCGAGCGTCGTCCCCCACACCAACACCCCGCCCATTGTCGGCGTCCCCTCTTTTGCCGCGTGAAGCCCCGCCATCACCGGCGCTTCAGCCGCATCACGAATACGCTTTCCCATGCGGTGGTGAGATAAAAAACGCGCCAGCGCCGGCGCCCATAGCATTGCCACAAGAAAAGAAAATGTGGAGAGCGAGAAAACTTTAATGAGTGGGAAGAAATCCATGTCTCGATTCTACCATTCCGTCTCTGTGTCGTCCATGGTATACTGTAGCCATTATGTTTACCGCGCGCCAACTGAAAGATATTGTCATTAAAGGCAAAATTTTGAGCGAAAAAGAATTCGCCGTGGTCGTTAGTGACGCACAAAAACAAAAAGCGAAAATCGAAGATCATCTCATCAATAAAAAAGTTGTCTCCGAAGATCTTCTTTACTCCATCGCCGCAACCGTCTTGGGGCTTCCGTTCGTCAATCTCCGTGGACAAACAATCCCCGATGATGTACTCGCGCTCGTCCCTGAACCTATCGCCACAACACACAACATCGTCGCATTCAAAAAAGATGGCGAGAGCATTCACGTTGCCACAACTGACCCAAACGATCTTACCACGCAAGAAGCTATTCAAAAAGAAACCGGCGCGATGCTCATCATCAATGTGACAACGCCGGCGGCAATGAAAGATGCGCTGAAGCAATATCATAAAGAGCTGTCACAAGAATTCCAAAAAATGAGCGACGACGCGAATGGCAATGAAGGTGAAAACGCCGCGCAAGAATTGCCCACGATCCGCATGGTTGACACGTTCCTCGAACACGCCATCATCGAAGGCGCATCGGACATTCATATCGAACCGGCGGAAAAAGAAATGATCATCCGCTATCGCATTGACGGCATTCTGCGCCCAGTCATGACGCTACCAAAATCCGTGCAAGCCGGCATCATCGCCCGCATCAAAGTACTCGCGAATTTAAAAATTGATGAGCACCGCCTTCCGCAAGACGGCCGCTTCAAAATCACGACACCACAAGCGCAAGTATCGTTTCGTGTATCCACAATCCCCGTCTTCGATGGAGAAAAAATCGTTCTCCGTCTCCTGCAGGAAAACGCGCGCATCCTCTCGCTCGAACAACTAGGGCTCCCATCCGCAAGCTTCGACGCGGTACGACGCAATATCGAAAAGCCGCATGGACTCCTCCTTGTCACCGGGCCGACCGGATCGGGAAAAACAACAACACTCTATACACTTCTGAATATGTTGAATAAGCCGGGCGTGAATATTATTACGATTGAAGATCCGATTGAATACCGCGTGCCGGGCGTGAATCAAAGCCAAATCAATCCGAAAATCGGCTTCACATTTGCGACCGGACTTCGCGCGTTTCTCCGACAAGATCCGAATGTCATCATGGTTGGAGAAATTCGTGATACGGAAACCGCGGAAATCGCAATTCACGCGGCGTTGACTGGCCACCTCGTGCTCTCCACACTCCACACGAACGATGCCGTCACAAGCATCGCGCGTCTGCTCGATATGGGAGCGCCCGCATTTCTTGTATCCAGTACACTGGTCCTTATTGTTGCACAGCGTCTTGTGCGTAAAATATGTCCAAATTGTATTAGCTCCTACACATTAGATAAAAAAGCGGTTGCCGAACTTGAACAACATTTTCACATGAAAGAAATCATCGACGTCATGGCGCGCGAGAAAGCGATCGCATCGGCAAAAGAGACACTTGCGTCGATGCTCTTTTATCGTGGCAATGGATGCGGCGAGTGCCACAAAGACGGCTACAAAGGACGCGTTGGCATTTATGAAGTACTGGAGGTATCGCCCGCCATGGCGGAGCTCATCCTCCGTCATCCCACGCGCGAAGAACTCTTTGTGCAAGCAAAAAAGGATGGCATGATCACGCTCGCACAAGAAGGATTCATGAAAGCAAAAAATGGTATTACTACGATTGAAGAATTGATTCGTGTCACAAAAGAGTAAACACATGCTAAAACAAATACTCACAAAACTGCTCTTACTGCTCCAACCAGTCTCTGCGGAATCCAAGATGTTTTTTATCCAGCATCTCGGCGTCATGGTAAAAGCAGGGCTCTCACTCACCGATGCGCTCATGACATTGAGTGAGGAAGCGGAAGGAAAACGTCTCAAAAATATCATTCGCGATGTTGCGACAAATGTTTCACAAGGAAAAACACTTGCTGATAGTTTTTCGCGTTACCCAACAATTTTCGGAGAACTCTTTGTGAACATGATTCGCGCAGGGGAAACAAGCGGCAAATTAGAAGAAGCGCTCAAAGAATTACATCTCGAACTCGCAAAAGACCACGCACTACGATCAAAAGTACGGGGAGCGCTCATTTACCCAACCGTCATTGTTGTTGTTATGATCGGCATCGGCATCTTCATGATGACGGTCGTACTGCCTCGGCTCATCGGTATTTTTGATGAAATTCATGCAACGCTTCCGATTGCGACACGCATCGTTATTGCACTATCAAAATTCATTACCGCGCACGGCATTGTCGTTGCGCTCGCTACGCTTGTTGTCATAACACTCGTCGTCGCAATCGCCCGACAACCAAAAGGAAGGGCCGCGTTGCATCATGTCATGCTCCGATTTCCCGTGATTGGCCCTATCGTGCGAAAAATCAACCTCGCGCGATTTTCACGAACCCTCTCCTCGCTACTCAAAACGGACATTCCTTTCGCCCAGGCGCTGACGATCACGGGAAATGTCCTTAGTAATGTGCATTATCGAAAAGCAGTCATGACATTTTCGAGCGCAGTAAAACAAGGTGTCACGCTCGAAAGTTTGCTGCGCAAACAGCCAGCACTGTTCCCGCCGCTTGTGCGACAAATGGTGTCTGTTGGCGAAAAAACGGGAACGCTCGATACGATTTTAGGAGAAATCGCAAATTTCTACGAACAAGAAGTGCCAACAACCATGGAATCACTCCCCGCACAGATTGAGCCGCTCCTTATTGTTGTTCTGGGCCTTGGCGTTGCGGTCTTGGGGGTCGCCAGATCGGAAGAGCACACGTCT
>CAYHPG010000010.1:0-14807 GCA_964358625.1 uncultured Gammaproteobacteria bacterium | reverse complement strand
AGGGATCTCATACACGTAGCAAGGGGCTTTGAATTACGAAACTCCGATTTTCCCCTCCCTATTTTCACCCTCACCCTACCCTCTCCCATCGAGGGAGAGGGGATATAAAAGGGGGTTTCGTAATGCACAGTCAGGGGATCCTTCGCTCTCGCTCAGGATGACACAGGCTTATTAATGTACTTTCCCAATTTCTCTTTTATTGCCTCTAACGACCCAAGCCCGAGCAATTCTTTTGTGTCATATTCCGTATCCTGCACCCAATCGGGAATTGGTGTACCGGTTATGATCGTGAAAAGGTGAAGGAGGAATGTTGTTGCGTATGCAGCTTTGCCAAGATCAAATGCAATGGCAACGCCTTCCTTCACCACACGCACGCCATGCACCTTTGGAAGCATGCGCGCTTCTATTTTTGGTGCATTGCCAAGATGAATAAACGGAAATCGTTTCAAAATTTCGGTGAATTTTTCCGTTTTATCTGCCGCAAGAAATGACTGGTAGGGCGCGTGATCTTCTTTGCGCACAGAAAGGAGCAAGGGGAGTTCTTTTGGTAGTTCTTGTTTCGTTGTGATGGCGTGCGAGAGAAGACGGTTTGTGCAATAGCTTGCGTATGCGCGCGCCCAAAGATCCGCCTGATCACCCATAGCAACAATGACTTTCGCGTAGTCATTTTTTGTTTTCATGAGCGTGTCGAGCATAATGCGCTCGAAACGGAAGGTGTAGGGGAGTCGATCGAACGCGCCATACATCTTCTGCCAGTCTTCAAAATGCGCTGCTGCCTCTTGTCGTACTTTTTGTATTGCCGGGAGTTCAAACTGGCTTTCTGCGGTGAGATATGCGCGGACAAGTGAAGGAAGATCGCCGCGGAGAAGATACATGCCAAAGAGATGCGCGAGAAAGCGGGGAGTGCCAAAGCGTTGCGTGCCGTAGTAATTCACAAACCCCATTTTTTCGTAATGCGTAAGGAGATTTGCGAGATGCGCCGTATCGAGGCGGCGTTCGGTGCGAATGAAAAGCGTAAAGCGATTGCCGCCAAGCTCGCCAACGCTCACGGCGCCTTTGCCCGTTGTGATATTACGAAGAAGGATATTGGCAAGTGAGAGCGCTTGAACCTTTTCACGTGAAGCATTGCGAATACTCACGCGCTGGGCGGTAATGGCAACTGCGTCTTTGATGCCTGCATAGCCGATTTTTTGCGGTGGGATGCTAAGCGCATCGGCAATACGTTGTGCCGCATCAAGAGTGGAGATTCCGACTTTTATGCAATCGGCATAGATCGTGTCGCCTGCGTTTCCGGCTTCTGGAACTACATCTTTCCCATCGAGCGCGACGGGGTTTCCATTTTTTCGAATTTCTTCAACAAGAAAATCAAACGGGGAAAAACGCAAGTATCCTTTTGGAAGACTTTTGGGGAGTGCGGTGACACCAATACGAGTGAGGAGTACATGCGGATCACCTGCTTCCCGCATGAAGAGTTCTGGGTGTTTTTCGCGTTCTTCCTTCAAGAATACTTGATCTTTTTCCCAAAGTGATGTGTCGGCGTGTGATTGTGACATATATTTCCATTCTAGCAGTATTTATGGGGCTTGACACGTTTTTTTTCTTTTTGTATAGTGGAATTAGCACTCTCGGATAGCGAGTGCTAATATCGTTCGAGCCTGTCGAGAACTGCATTTTTAGGCACTTCTCGACTTCGTGGCGCTAAGCGCGACTTCGCTCGAAGAATACTTTGCTTATGCTCGAAGGGAGAAAAGCGGCATTATTGGAAGCGGTAGTCGCAGAACATATACGGACAGCAGAGCCCGTTGGTTCGAAATTGCTCGCAGGGAAATATGGACTTTCCGTAAGTTCAGCAACGGTACGCAATGCACTTGCGGCGCTTGAAGAGGAAGGATATTTGACGCACCCGCATACCTCTGCCGGCCGCGTGCCGACGATAAAAGGATATCGGTATTATGTGACACATTGTCTCGCAGAAAAACCACTTGCAAAGAAAGAACGGGAGACGATTGAAGAACGATGCATAAAAAGTTTTGAAAATAAACGACTCCGCGTAAAGGAACTTGCACGAGTTGTTGCGGAGGTGGCGCATGAAGCGATTCTTGTCGGATTTACGTCTGACGATGTCTATTATACGGGGCTGTCGTATCTCCTCGCACAACCGGAATTTTCCGATCACGATCTTGCATTAACGATGTCGCATGTGTTTGACCGTCTTGATGAGACGATGGCAGAGTTTGCCACATCCGTGCACGATGATTTTGCGGTTGCCATTGGTGATGAAAATCCGTTTGGTAACGACACAAGCGTGGTGGTTGTGCGATACGGGAAAGACGAAGATCAACTTTTTGGAATTTTAGGCCCGACGCGTATGGATTATGCAGCAAACATCGCGCTCGCAAAATATGCGCGAGAAATTATAACGAAATATGGCAATGACTAACGCACTTTTATCTGAACAGCCGGAGGAAAAATTAATTGAATCTCCAGAAGCGCAGAAGCTTCGAGAAGAATTGGAGAAATGCCAGAAGAAGGCAGATGAATATTTGACCGGATGGAAGCGGTCGAAAGCGGATTTTGTGAATCGCGAGAAAGATATCGAGCGGCAACGGACTGATTTTATTATCTTTGCCGTTACGAGCACTCTTCGTGACTTACTACCAACGTATGAAGCATTCATGAAAGCGTGCGCGGAGATGCCAAAAGAAGTTGCAGAGACGCCATGGGGTAAGGGTATGGCGCAAGTAAAAAAGAGCTTTGAAGATTTTATGAAGAAAGCAGGTGTCGCGCGAATGGACGTGATGGGCAAAAAGTTTGACCCGATGCATGATGAAGTGGTAGGGAAAAAGAAGCCCATCGACCCTTCGACAAGCTCAGGGCAAGCGCAGAGTAAAAAGATTGAACCGGATACGATTATAGAAGAAGTGCGTGTGGGCTATACGCTCCACGGAAAATCGTTTGTTACGCCAAAAGTTATTATTGCAGAATAAAAAAATAACTTATAACTTATAACTTGTAACCTGTACTCAATCTAAGTTTCAAGTTTCAGGATACGAGTTTCAAGATTTTCTATGAGCAAAATTATTGGAATCGATTTAGGAACATCTAATTCAGCGGCCGCGGTCATGCAGGGCGATAGTCCTGTGATTGTGCCGTCTGCGGAAGGGGCAACACTTGGAGGGAAGGCGTTCCCTTCATATGTGGCGTTTACGAAAGAAGGTGAACTTTTAGTTGGTGAGCCCGCACGGCGTCAGCTTGTGGCAAACCCGGATCGCACTATCTACGCCGCAAAGCGGAAGATGGGAACGGATTTCAAGTGGAAAATCGGCGACAAAGAATACACGCCACAACAAATCTCCGCGTTTATTTTGCAAAAAATCAAGCGTGATGCGGAGAGCTTTTTGGGTGAACCAGTACAAAAAGCAGTGATTACCGTTCCTGCGTACTTTAATGATGCACAGCGCCAAGCAACAAAAGATGCAGGCGCAATCGCTGGTCTTGAAGTCGTGCGTATTATTAATGAACCGACCGCGGCATCGTTGTCCTATGGTCTTGATAAAACAGGAAAGGGCAAGAAAGATCAGATGGTTCTGGTGTTTGATCTTGGTGGCGGCACACTTGATGTGACGATCATGAATTTTGGTGAAGGGGTTTTTGAAGTGCAATCAACATCCGGAGACACGCAACTCGGGGGTACGGACATGGATAACGCTATGATTGGCTATATCGCTGATGAGTTTAAGAAAAAAGAAGGGATTGATTTGCGTAAGGACTCGATGGCAATGCAACGCTTGAAAGAAGCAGGAGAGAAGGCGAAAATTGAATTGTCTTCGACACTCGAAACGGAAATCAACTTGCCGTTTATTACCGCTGATGCATCCGGCCCGAAGCACATGACGATGAAGATGACGCGCGCAACATTGGAAGATCTTGTGAAGCCGATCGTGGAGCGATGCCGTCATTCGATGGAGCAGGCAATTACGGACGCGAAGTTGACGCCGGCAAAAATCGAAAAAGTGATTATGGTCGGTGGTCCGACGCGCATGCCGATTGTCCAGAAATTCGTGGAAGATTTTATCGGGAAGAAAATTGAGCGCGGGGTGGATCCGATGGAATGCGTCGCAAAAGGCGCGGCAGTGCAAGCGGCGGTGCTCTCCGGTGACGTAAAAGACGTGCTCTTGCTCGATGTGACGCCGTTGACACTTGGTATTGAGACAATGGGTGGAGTTTCGACACCCTTAATCGAGCGCAACGCAACGATTCCAACATCGAAGTCACAAGTATTTTCAACGGCCGCGGACAGCCAGACTTCGGTGGAGATTCATGTATTACAAGGAGAACGGCCGATGGCGAGCGATAATCGTACGCTTGGGCGATTTATTTTGGACGGCATTCCTCCGGCGGCGCGTGGTGTACCGCAAGTAGAAGTGACATTTGACATTGATGCAAACGGAATTTTGACGGTGACCGCGAAAGATAAAGCAACGGCGAAGTCGCAGCACATTACGATTAAAGATTCTTCCGCGCTTTCAAAAGAGGAAATCGAGAAGATGAAAAAAGAGGCGGAACTGCATGCAACCGAGGATCGGCAGAAGAAGGAACTCATTGATTTGCGCAATCAGGCGGATGCGCTTATTCACACGACCGAGAAGACATTGAAAGACGCGGGCGACAAAGTGAAGGATGATGTGAAGAAACCGATTGAGGAAAAAATTGTCGAGGTGAAAAAGGCAAAAGACGGCAGTGACGCGGCGGCGTTGCGCAAAGCGGTTGATGCTTTGGGTGAGGCGATTCAGAAGGTGGGCGGGGATTTATATAAAGCCGCGGCGGAAGCGGAAAAAACGAACCCTTCGACAAGCTCAGGGCAGAAAGATGATGACAAAAAGGACGCAAAGTCTGGTGATGTGATTGACGCTGATTTTAAGGAGAAGAAGTAGTCCCCCTCCCTTTATGGGAGGGGTGAGGGGAGGGTGTCGTATGAAGCATCTCATTGCTTTTGCCAAAGACCTTAGAAAAAATTCCACCGAAGCAGAAAAATTGTTGTGGCATTATCTGAGAGCAAAACAGTTTCATGGACTAAAATTTAGACGACAGGAGATTATTGGAGATTACATTGTTGATTTTGTTTGTTTCGCTAAAAAAATTGTTATTGAACTTGATGGCGGGCAACATGCAGAGGAAACACATACGTTGAAAGACCAAGTGCGGGATCAATGGTTACGGAATCAAGGATTTACGGTGCTCCGTTTTTGGAATAATGATGTTTTGAAAAATATCGAAGGAGTAGGTGAGGAAATTAATAAACATCTTTTCCCCTCTCCCTAACCTCTCCCACAAGCTGTGAATTACGAAACTCCGGTTTTCCCCTCCCTTGATGGGAGGGGACAAAGGGGAGGGTGTGTAAAGCCCCTTATTTCCACCCTCACCCTAACCCTCTCCCATTGAGGGAGAGGGAATAAAGAGAGTTTCGTAATTCACAGCCCACAAGGGGAGAGGAGGTTATACATTCGTGTTTCGTTAATAAATGGCAAAGGATTACTACAATGTATTAGGAGTTTCGAAGTCCGCATCGCAGGATGAGATTAAACGTGCATTTAGAAAGCTGGCGCACGAGTTGCATCCGGATAAAGGAGGCGATCCGAAAAAATTCAAAGAGGTGAACGAGGCGTATCAGGTGCTGTCAGACGCGGACAAAAGGAAGCAGTATGATCAGTACGGCACGACGTTTGAGCAGGCACAGGCACAAGGCGGGATGGGTGGCTTTGAGGGGTTTCGGGATTTTACGGGATTTACTGAGGGAATGGGCGTGAATTTCGAAGATCTTGGAGATCTTTTTGGTGGAATATTTGGAGGCGGAGGCGGACGGAGAACAGCGCGATCACGTGCACGGAAAGGACGTGATATTCAAGCAGATATAAAAATTACATTTCATGATGCTGTTTTTGGTGTTGAGAAAGAGATTGAGTTATGGAAAACGGTGGCGTGCGATCGTTGTCATGGGAAAGGCGCCGAGCCGGGAAGTACGGTGAAGACATGCACAACATGTCGCGGTCAGGGGCAAGTGCGTCAGGCACAGCGGACATTTCTGGGGACAGTAGAAACCGTTGTCGCGTGCGAGGTATGCGGCGGGCAGGGCGAGCGCTTTGAAACCGTTTGTTCAAAATGTCGTGGCGGAGGAGTTGCAAAAGAATTGCGAAAGATGCGCGTCAAAGTTCCTGCAGGGATTGCTGATGGACAGACGATTCGACTCACGGGCGAAGGCGAGGTAGGAGATCGTGGTGGGCAAGCGGGCGATTTGTATTTAACGGTGCGGGTTGCGACGGATACGCGATTTGAGCGCGACGGCGATGATTTACATTCGCAAGCGGGTATTTCTTTTTCGCAAGCGGCACTTGGAGCGACCATTGATGTGGAGACGGTTGATGGTGTGGTGGCGCTCAAAATTCCAGCAGGGACGCAAGCAGGACAGGAGTTTCGTTTGAAGGGAAAGGGCGTGACGCATTTGAAATCCGGCGGCAGAGGTGATCATCTCGTGCATGTGCAGGTGAGGACACCGAAAGATGTGAGTCGTCGCCAGCGCGATTTGTTGGAACAATTACAAAAAGAAGGGTTATAGATAACTGTCATTGCGAGGAGCCGAAGGCGACGCGGCAATCTAACGCCGTGAGATTGTTTCGCTCCGTTCGCAATGACATATTATTATGGACGGTACAAAAGGCGGTTGCGGGTGCTAGACTCGTAGAAACAAAAAAGTCCTGATCAGGACTTTTTTGTTTTACTACACTTTTGCAAGCGCAGGGACGGTTTGGAGGATGGCGATTATTTCTTCAAGCGTCTTTACGCGGACGAGTTGTTGGCGCAGTGTCGATGCGTGCTGAATGCCTTTGACGTACCACGCCAAGTGTTTGCGAAGTTCGATGAATCCGTGCGCTGATTTATATTTTTTTGCCATTTCCGCGTGACGGATAATGACCGCGACGATTTCATCCCACGTGGGCTTCACATATGAACCGGTGGCGAGGTAGTCGCGGATTTGTTGAAAGATCCACGGTTTGCCCCAGCTTCCGCGAGCGATACCCAAGCCGTCGGCGCCGGTTTCGTCTAAGAGTTTTTTTGCATCTTCCGGTGTGTGGACGCCGCCATTCGCAAGGAGGATGCCGGGGAAGATTTTTTTGACTGCGGTGATCATTGAGACATCGGGCCATCCGTCGAACGGTTGTTCATACGAGCGGCCGTGGATCATGAGCGCGGCGACGGGGAGGTCTTTGATTTGGTTGACGAGATCGCACGCCGTTACAAGGGGCACCCTTGTCGACGACAAGGGTGCCCCTTGTATATCGCAACGGATGCTCGCGCGGATTTTTACGGAGACGGGGATTTTGATGGCGTTGCAGGTTGCCTCGACGATTTTTCTGCACTGCTCTGGCTCTTTCATGAGCACAACTCCGCCGCCATGAGTGACGACTTTATATGCGGGACAACCGAAGTTGATGTCCACACCGGCAAAGCCCAATGACTCCAAAATTTTTGCAGACTCGGCAAATTTATCCGGCTCATTGCCGAAAAGCTGACACACGACCGGTTGTTCTTCCGGTTCAAAGCCAATCATGCGGCGCGTTGCTTCGTTGCCGTGGATGAGCGCGTGCGTTGAGGCGAATTCGGTGTAGATAACATCCGCGCCATAACTCTTCACGAGCGGGCGAAATGCGGCATCCGTCACCCCCGCCATCGGCGCGAGAGCAAGGATGGGTTTTGTGAGTGTTGTCCAAAAATTCATAAGCGTTTACGAATATAACCCCTCCTCACCTCCCCTTATATAAGGGGAGGAAGGGTGGGGTTACGATACGAACGAGAGCATAACAAAAAATGCCCGAGATGTCGAGCATCTTAATGTTTTGAGATTGCTTCGGCCGCCCCCTCGACTTCGCTCGGGGAATATTCGGCCTCGCAATGACAAATCAAACGGCCTTCACATGCGAGCCTTGGGAAGTATCCTCCACAACCCACCCTTCCTCGAGGATGCGTTTGCGCAGGTCGTCGGATTTTTGCCACTCTTTATTTTTTCGCGCGTCTTCGCGTTCGCGCACGAGAATCATCACATGCTCCGGTACGGGTTCGGCTTTGTGTGCAAGAAGATCTAGGGCGAAAATTTTATCGAATTCTTGCGCCGCGGCGCGTTTTATGGCTCCCGACTTTTTTGATTTGACGATTTCCCAGAGGTATGCGATCGCTTTTGGCATATCGAGATCATTGCCGATGATTGCACCAAATTTTTTCTTGATCGTATTCGGGAGTTCTCCAATTGTATTACCACTTTCAAAAAGTCGTTCGCGAAGATTTTTTAGTCCTTGTTCCGCTGCTTCAAGCGCTTCCCATGAGAAGGTGAGTTGTTTTCGGTAGTGTGCGGTGAGCGCGAAATATCGGTAGGCGAGGGGATCGTGGCGTTGATCGGTGAGCGTTTGGAGTCTCGTGAAATTTTCTCCGGATTTCGCCATTTTAGTTTCAATAACTCCCCCTGCCCCTCTTACATGAAGAGGGGGACTATTGACGATGAGATATTCTCCGTGGAGCCAGTAGCGCACGAACGCGTGCCCTGTTGCCGCCTCGCTTTGCGCGATTTCGTTCGTGTGATGCACCGGGATATGGTCGATGCCACCGGTATGGATATCAAACTCTTCGCCGAGATATTTCATCGCCATGGCACTGCATTCAATATGCCAGCCGGGGAAGCCCTTTCCCCATGGAGAAGCCCATTCCATCTGCCGCCTCGGCAGATGTCCTGAGCCCGTCGAAGGACTACCATTCGGATTTGAGAACTTCCACAGCGCGAAATCCGCAAGATTTTTTTTACCCTTCACCATCTCTACACGTGCACCAGCTTTTTGTCCTTTCACATTTAATTGCGCGAGCGCTCCGTACGATGGAAATTTTAATGTGTCAAAATAGACGCCGTCTTGGGTCGTATAGGTGTAGCCTTTTTTTTCGAGGCGTTTTATAAGATCAATTTGCTCTTTGATATGATCCGTCGCCTTGCACCAAATCGTCGGCTCTTTAATATGAAGCGCTGCCATATCTTTTTTAAAAAGGTCGGTATAGAATTGCGCAATTTCCCAGACGGTTTTCTTTTCTCGCCGCGCGCCCTTCTCCATTTTGTCCTCACCGGTGTCTGCATCTGACGTGAGGTGCCCTACATCCGTTATATTCATGACGTGCGTGACATGCAATCCTGTGTATTCAAGCACGCGTCGAAGCACATCTTCAAAAATGTACGTACGCAAATTACCGATGTGCGCGTAGTTGTAGACGGTCGGCCCGCAGGTATAAAGACCGACGCGTCCTTCGCGCATCGGTACGAATACTTCTTTCTTATGAGTTAATGTATTGTAAAAACGAAGCATGGACAGTGAAGACAGTGAAGACAGTGAAGACAGTGAAGACAGCTGGTTTTACTGACCTTGCTGTCCTCGCTTACTTTACTGCTTCTACAGCCATTTCTTTTTTCTAAAGAATGCGATCATGCCGAGCGCCACAAGACCCATGAGACCAACGAGCATCCAAAAATCTCCCGGAGTACCAACAAGAGGAGTGTATTCCGCGTTTGTTGAAAAAAGACTTGCGACGAGCCCCGCAGGAAGCATGATGACGGAAATGATTGTCAACAATTTCATGATGTCGTTCAACTGGAATGTAATCAGCGATTCGTTGGTTTCTTGTAGCGCATTAATAGTATCTTTTTGATTTTCGAGTGTATCCCAAATATCTTTCGTGTGTTCGACGAGGTTATCAAAATAGATGACAACACATTTTCCTTTACAGAATTTTGATTGTTTTTCTTTGACGCGACGGATCATCGCTTTATGCGCTTGCATGACGCGGCGGAAATTTACAATATTCCGTTTTGTTGCGAGAATTTCGCGGACGACACGCCGTTCATTCCCGGCAAATATTTCTTTTTGAATGCGCGTAATGTCAAGATTGATATTGTCGAGCATGGGGAAGGTATGCATGAGAAGGCGTTCGAGTATTTCATAGAGCAATTGTTCAGGAGCAGTCATGACGCGCTTTTGTAATACAAGGTCACTGCGACATTCATCGAAAAATTGCATGAAGGGAAAGAGTTCGCTGCGATGGACCGTTACGAGATATTTTTCGCCGATGAAGAAATCGATCTCTGTAGGAATAATTTCCCCTGTTTTGCGGTTATAGAGCGGGAAAATAAGGACGAGGAAGAGGTAATGGGGATATTCATCAATCTTTGGTCGCTGGGCCGGCGAGGCGCAATCTTCAAGGTCAAGGGGATGGAATTTAAATTCTTTCGCGAGGTAGTCTAATTCGCGTTTTTCTGGGCGAGTGACGTTTACCCAGCGTACTGTTGGTGTGGTGAGTTCTCGTATGTGCATAGCTTCATTTTACACTATTGTGGATAAGAGTACAAAATTCATAAAAAGTGGTATAATTCGTTTATGCCAGAAGCACAGAAAATAAAGCCAATTTCTCCGGAAATTTCTCAACAGCCCATTTCGACGGAACAACCAATTGAAGGAGAGAAAATTTTTGAGAAGGAAGAAGAGTCTTCTGCGCAGACCCAAGAAGCTGCGGAGTCTTCTCGTACTCCGACTTCGAAACAATCGACTGCTGTTTCTTTCACGGATGCGCCATCACTCACTGTTATAAAGAAAAGCGAAGTGTTGCAAGTGATTGAGGAAATTCTTGAGGAAGACCTTGAGGAAGCATATTGGCAAATGCCTCCGAACATGCGGGAGGAGTTTAAAAGACGCGGAGAAGATACAGCAAAAAAAATCGAACGATTGCTCGCCGCCGTGCATTTGAATATTTTGAAAGTGTTGCGATTGTTGCAAAAATGGCTTTCTATTATTCCGCACATCAATTCTTTTTTCCTTGAACAAGAAGCAAAGATCAAAGCAGATAAAATTATTACGCTCCATCGAGAACAAAAGAAAAATTCATGAATTTTTTATTTTTCGATCTTGAGCTTCCTCCATCAGTGATTGACGCATTGCCGTATGTTGGCGGCGTTATCGTGGCGATTATTCTCGTGCAATTGGCGCGATGGTTTTTGCATTATGGATATCGTTTCTCCATTGCATTTAAGATGGTTGTGCTTCTCGTGACGTTACCGAAGGAAGCAGCAAAAGATAAACGCGATGAAAAATCGACGCCCATCACGCATCAGAATTTGCAAGAGAAGATTGCGGTTGCCGAAACATTTTTTGCGTCTATTGGCGGTATGCGCGCGCAACGTGGACTCAAGGCATGGCTCTTTGGCCGTGAGGATCATTTTGCATTTGAGATTGTCGCTGACAAGGGACTGATTTCTTTTTATATTGCGATTCCCGCGCGTCATCAGCAATACATTGAACAGCAAATCCATTCTCAATATCCTGAAGCACAAATCGATTTGACGAGTGACTATAACATTTTTGTACCACAGGGGAAGGTGATTGGAACGTATTTGACGTTTAAGCGCTCGTTCTTTTTCCCTTTGAAAACATATAAGAAGATAGAATCGGACACGTTGAACTCGCTCACCAATTCGCTTTCAAAAATTGATACGACTGAAGGCGCAGTGATTCAATTCGTCGTTCGTTCCGCAAAAGGTGTCTGGCATAAATGGGGAGTGCGCGTCGCAAAAGAAATGCAGCAGGGAAAGACCTTGGAGCATGCACTCCGCGTGGTGAACGCGAATTTTATTTTGCGAACAATTGGGAATTTAACTGATTATTTCACGACGAAGAAAAAAGATGGAATGGATGGAGCAAAAGAGAAGCATAGCCTCTCTCCACTGGAACAGGAGATGGTGAAAGGGCTTGAAGAGAAAACCGCGAAAGCAGGCATGGATGTGAATATTCGGATTGTTGTGTCGTCGAAAGATCAGGAGCGCGCGGAAATGCTTCTTGAAAATATCGCAAATGCATTTAGTCAGTTCAACGTCTATGAGTATGGGAATAGTCTTCAGAAAACAAAACCATCGTCACACAAACATTTACGCAAATTATTTTTCAAACTGTTTCTCGAAAAGCGCCTTGTTCGGGATTTTATTTTTCGGAATTATCGAGAACGCCGAAAGTTGATTTTGAATACCGAAGAAATGGCGAGCTTGTACCATTTTCCTTTACCCACGACCGAAACGCCGAACATTCAATGGCTTCTCGCAAAGAAAGCGCCGGCGCCGGTCAATACACCAACAGAAGGAATACTTTTGGGGAAAAATACGTTTCGCAGTGTGACAAAGATGATTCATTTGAAAAAAGAAGATCGTCGTCGGCATGTGTATATCATCGGTAAATCCGGTGTGGGTAAATCGGTGCTTCTTGGCAACATGGCGAAGCAAGATGTCATTAACGGTGAAGGAGTATGTGTTATTGATCCGCATGGCGATTTTGTTGAGGATGTTCTTTCTGCAGTGCCAAAAGAACGCGCGGATGACGTGATTATATTTGACCCATCGGACACCGAGCGTCCGGTGGGCTTGAATATGCTGGAAACGCGGAACGAAGATCAGCGTGATTACGCGGTACAGGAAATGATTGGGATTTTTTACAAGCTTTTCCCTCCGGAAATGATTGGGCCAATGTTCGAGCACAATATGCGTAATGTGATGTTGACACTTATGTCTGATCCGGGAAACCCAGGAACCATCGCCGAGATTCCGCGTATGTTTTCTGATGCTGATTATCAGAAACATTGGGTGTCGAAAGTGAAGGATCCCATCGTGCGCGCATTTTGGGAAAAAGAAATGGCAAAGACGTCCGATTTCCATAAATCCGAAATGCTTGGATATTTGATTTCGAAAGTCGGTCGGTTCGTTGAAAACGAAATGATGCGCAATATCATGGGGCAGCAGAAATCCGGTTTTGATTTTCGCGAGGTGATGGATAAAAAGAAAATTTTGCTGGTGAATTTGGCAAAGGGGAAAACCGGTGAGGTGAACTCCAACCTGCTTGGGCTTATCATTGTCGCAAAACTGCAAATGGCGGCAATGAGTCGTGCGGAACTTCCTGAAGACCAACGCAATGATTTTTATCTCTATATTGATGAGTTCCAAAATTTTATTACAGACTCTATCGCGACGATTCTTTCTGAAGCGCGAAAATACCGGTTGGACCTTATTATCGCGCATCAATATATGGGGCAGCTCGTGAAGGACGGGAAAGACACGCGCACGCGTGATGCGGTGCTCGGGAACGCGGGAACCATGGTATCGTTCCGGATTGGTGTTGAGGATGCGCAGGTGCTCGCCAAAGAATTCGCGCCTGTCTTTAATGAGTACGACATGATCAATGTGGAGAAATATACAGCGTATGTAAAGTTGCTTATTGATAATCAGGCGGGAAAGGCGTTCAACATGCAAACGATTCCACCGAGAAAAGGAAATACGGAATTGGCAACGATGATTAAAGAGTTGTCGCGGTTGAAATATGGGCGCGATAAGCGGATTGTGGAGGCAGAGATATTGGAACGATCGCAGCTTGGGGAAGCAATGGAAGATGCGGACGTTGAATTTGCGGAAGCAAGCCGTTGACGAGTAGCAGAGAATTGTTATACTGAAGAGTAAGAAATAAAAGCGAAATAAAATAAAATGGAAAACGGAAATAAAGACCATTATATTGCATTGTTGCGGGAACTCGCGGAGAAGGGGAGGAGTATTTTTGAACAGATTGAACAGACACTCGACGCACTTTCTTCCGGGAAATCGGTGGATCTTTCTTCGCTGATTACTGAGCGTGCTCCAGATGAGCATGAAGGAAATATCGTTGAGGGCATTTTCAATGGCGTTGCCATGATCGGGCGGGATGGGAAATCGTACGCGATCCCGCAGAACTATGCATCGAAATCGAAGCTTGTAGAGGGAGATCTTTTAAAGCTGACGATTACCGCGTCCGGATCATTTATTTTTAAACAGATTGGACCAGTTGAGCGCGAACGCTTACGCGGGAAACTTGCAAAAGAAGCAGAGAGCGATACGTTTGTCGGGCTTGTAGAGGATCGTGTTTATAAACTTTTGCTTGCAAGCGTGACCTATTATCATGGTGACGTCGGCGATGAAGTGGTGCTTCTCGTGCCGAAGGGCGGAGCAGGCGCATGGGCTGCGGTGGAAAATGTGATTAAGGTATAATCTCGGGGTCCTGCCCCGCTACACCCCCATCCGACCGCATCGTCCGGCTTCGCCGGACTGCTGGGGTTCGATGGGGGACCCCCTCCGCGGGTCACCCCTCATGATTTTAAAAGAAAAGGGAGCTATGGAATTGCGATCAATTTATCGAACGTATCGTCCTCAGAAATGGGTTGACGTTGTAGGACAAGAAGGTATTATCCGGACACTAACGAATGAAATAGCGCATGAATCACTTGTTCATGCGTATCTTTTTACTGGAACGCGGGGTGTAGGAAAAACAACCACCGCTCGTCTTCTCGCGAAGACCGTGAATTGTGAGAGGCGAAAGAAGAATGACGTGGAGCCCTGTAATACCTGTCATGCGTGCATCGCGATCACCGATGGGCGGTCATTGGACGTTATGGAGATTGATGCGGCGTCGCATACAGGTGTTGATAACGTACGGGAAAACATTATTGCAGCGAGCCATGTTGCTGCACTGGAGCGCAAAACAAAAGTATTCATCATTGATGAAGTGCACATGCTTTCGACCGCCGCGTTTAACGCACTTTTAAAAACACTTGAGGAGCCGTCTGCGAATGTTCTTTTTATTCTTGCAACGACGGATAGTGATCGTGTGCCGGAGACGATTATTTCACGGTGCCAACGGTTTGATTTTCGGCGTGTGACAGAA
>CAYHPG010000009.1:0-14917 GCA_964358625.1 uncultured Gammaproteobacteria bacterium | reverse complement strand
ATTTTCCTTCGGTTTGCCGGTTATTTCTACGGATGGATACTCAGCGCCAGAGCTTGTAGAAGATGGGGTACGAGGATACGTCGTAAAAAATTATCTTTCATTGTTTGATGAGAAATTTTTGCCATGGGTGCGCACCAAGGATGAAGCGCATCAATTTTATAATGCGCTCATCCATCCCCCACAAGACTATATTGATCGCCTTGCAAGACGGATTGGGCAACTGATTGAAGAAAGAGAGCCTCGCCTCGCAATGGGGGAGAACGCGTATGAGAGTGTGACAAAAGGAATGTTCTCGCCTAATAGGCGTCGGGAGTGCATGAAAGAAGTATATACTCAAGCGTTATTATGAAAATCGTTCTTCCTATAGCCGGTCGTGGTTCACGCTTTAAAAAAGAAGCAGAACGGAATCCTGAGTTTGCTAAACCAAAGCCACTTATTTCCGTGCGCGGATATCCTATGGTCAGGTGGGCTACCGGTTCTTTGCCGTTTGTTGAGCATAAGGGGCAGAAGATAGATGGTGATTTTGTGGTATGTGGTAATGACATTGTATTCGTGGCTCTTCAAGAGCATGAAGATCAATATGGAATCGTCAGGCAGCTTAAAGAAATCTACGGAGAAGATGTGTGCATAGTACTTATTCCGGAAGTTACTCGTGGCGCTGCCGAAACAGTGCTTTATGCAAAGGAGTTTATTTCTCCGGATGAGCCCTTGTTGATTTCCGATTCGGACCATTTTTTTGATGGAAGCGCGCTTCTCAAGGGTATTCTAGAAAACCCAGGCATTGACGGATTGATCCCTGTGTTCCAAGTTCCAGAGGGAGATGTGAAATGGAGTTTCAGCAGGACGGGCGAAAGTGGATATGTGGATCTCGTTGCGGAGAAGCAGCCGATTTCACGCTGGGCCAACATAGGTGCCTATTATTTTGGAAGGGGGAGTGATTTTTTCGAAGTTGCGTTAGAGACGATTGCAAAAGGGGAGTACACCAACAGTGAATTTTACATTGCGCCGCTTTACAATAAATTGATCGCTAAGGGCAGAAAAGTAAAAACGGTATTTCCTAAATATGTCTATGGATTGGGCACGCCCACCGATCTATCTTATTTTCTGAAACACACTACCTACACCATCGATTGACGGCCTGATTCTTTACTATAGGTTGAGATGCTTGTCTCTATGAGATCAACTTTCAGTACGATTGTTCGTAATGGTTTTTTCCGTGTCATTATTGAAGGTATTAAGGCACTAAGCGGTATTGCGTTAGCCGTACTTCTGGCGCGCTTTTTCGGACCGGAAGAATATGGTCGGCTCTCTTTCGCGTTTGCTCTTTCGGGTCTTTCTTCTATAGTGATGAATCTCGGGCTCGCGATCACCTTCGTGCGAGATGGCGCTCGCGACAGAAATTTTTTACGCGATAATCTTGCTACTGCCCTTTTTCTGCAAGGCATCGCTTCCTTTGTTCTCTTTTTCGCGCTCATCGGAGCTCTCCTGGTTTTTCCCGCATTGCGCCAAGAGACCCTCCTCCTTGTGGTGGCACTTTTTTATACAATGTTTAATATCATTACCAATTTTTTGTATAGCTCCTTCCAGGCAACGTATAGCATGCATCTTGAAGCTATCGCAATAGGGGTTCAGCACGGCCTTCTCCTTATCCTTGTTTTCTTTTTCCTATTTTACCAAGGAACGGTTGAGGGGATTATGTTTGGATACCTAGGAGCAAGTGTATTGGGTGGTACGCTTACTTTTATTTTGATAAGGAAATATCTTTTTTCATGGATGTGGCGGATCAACTGGCGCGCAGGACGCGTTCTTCTTGCGCAATCGTGGCCTCTCATGGCAGGAAGTGCGTTGAGTACTGTATATTTTTCTCTTGATTCTATCATGCTGCGTTTCTTTCAAGGTAGTGAAGCGGTGGGAATCTATAGTGCTATGTATAAAATCGTTTTTGGATTTTATCTTTTTGCTACACTGTATGCCAGTAGTGTTTTTCCGGTTCTCTCGCAGCTTTTTACACACGCTCGAGAGGAATTTATGAATCTCTACAGACGGTCGGTGCAGCTCATGGCAGGATTGGGCTTTCTTTTTGGTTTAACGGTTACCTTGTTTGCTCGCCCCATTATTCAAATATTTTTTGGTGAGGCGTATCTTGCCGGTACCCTTACTTTACAAATCTCTATCTGGTCTATCATGATTTTTTTGGTCGGAGTAATTTTGTACGACGCACTGATTGTGGCGGGGAAGCAAAAGGCTTTGCTCTGGAGCGTGGTGATAAGCACTGTATTGAATGCGATCCTTAATATAATCTTCATCCCGACGTGGGGGATTGTAGGAGCAGCTATCGCGACGGTAATCGCTCAAGTTGTGCAACTATTGCTTAATATTTACTATCTAAAGGCAATTATACCTGTCGATTTCTTCTCTCTTATTGTTAAACCGACCGTCATGGCAGGGGGTTCTGTAGTATTATTTTTTGCGATTTCCCTTGGTCTTCCCACATTCGTTGCTGCGGCCTTTACTATCGGTAGTTACCTTGCAATGCTATTTGTTGGGAAGATTCTTCAATTACAAGAAATTCGCCAGATGATACAAGTATTAATACATCGGGATCATTAGCACCATGCTTGATTGATTATAACTTTTCAATGTTTCTTTACTGTTTGTTTTGTTAAAAAATCTAGTATACCGATGAAGAAATGAAGCAGTAATTTAAACGACCATGAAAAACGGCCAACAAAAAAACGGAGCAAGTGGTAGGCATTAAAAAAGTATAATCTGAAGCAATCATAAAAAGAGAGGGTCGATTTTTTAATTATGGAATTTACATTGGAGTAAAAGCAGAGCGCGTAATAGGGGGTTTTAATAAAATGCAGAACCTTACGTGTAAAAGTTTTTCTATCTTTAAAAACGCTCAAACTGCTCACCATGCGCTCTGGTTTGAAATCGTTCATATTGCATCTCTTATGCCAGAGTAGCTTTGACGTACTCACAAATGACCCCTTTAGAAGCATTTCGAGTAAAAAAAACGTATCGGCGGAACTATACGCAACTGGGATTTTATCAAATTGCTTAAAACCCTCGCTGTCACGCAAGTACGTTTTTTTAAAAATTCCGTATACGTAATTATTCCCCCCTCCTTTATATAGAAGGAATTTTTTAAAACGGTGGTATGTGTTCAGAGTCTCATGTTCTGGAAATAGTACAGGTTCGCCGCATTTAAGCACTTCACCTGAAAAGGCGATGTTATCGAAGGCGCAGAAGCTCACCACCGCCTGTTTGTTTTTTGTATGTAAATCGACTAAATCATGAATAAAATCAGGCTCCCACAAATCATCATCACACGCCCACATGAAATATTCCCCGCGTGCTTCTTGGAGGACAAAATTAAAATTGGCCGCCGCGCCGATATTTTCTTTTTGTCTGATGTAGCGAATCCGTGAATCGCGCGCGGCATATTCCTCGCAAATTTTTTCGGTCTCATCCGTCGAAGCATTATCAGAAATGATAAGTTCAAAATTTCTATACGTCTGAGCAAGCAGGGAGTCTATGGTCTGTTGTATGGTTCCGGCTCTATTATAGGTTGGGAGTCCGATTGATACCATTTTATCTATCATAATTTATCAATCTTTCACGCACTTGAGATATCCATCAGGTGCGACTGTAATGAGTAATTTGCTTTGGATACTTTGATCGATTAAGAAGCGTT
Source organism: uncultured Gammaproteobacteria bacterium (assembly GCA_964358625.1). Lineage (GTDB taxonomy): Bacteria > Patescibacteriota > Patescibacteriia > JACQSD01 > JACQSD01 > JAUSHC01. Next base: position 11,217 of record CAYHPG010000009.1, on the reverse strand, counting down.
TGTTGGTTCTTAGGAACTCCCATACCGCAGTTTTTGGATTATTGCCTTTCCCCCACGGTCGATCTGAAAAGCTTCCACGCGGCAAATCTTCTATAGCAGTATCAAATACGACCAGATAGCTCCCTTTCTTGACGAGCGGAGAATAGAGTGCTAATTCTTTTGATACATGATCATGGGTATGTAAGGAATCAAGCGCGATAAGTATTCGCTTGCGTTTTTTGGCAAATGTATAAACTTGTTTAGCGACGCGGTCGTTGGTAGAAGAACCTTCTATCATTGTAATTCGTTTGAACATAGGGTGCTTTTCGATCTTGGCACGATTGTGCTTACGTATGTCGATATCGACTGCAAGGACATGCCCATTGCTACCGAGAAGTTCCAGCATAGATGCATAAAACAAGATTGATCCTCCATGAGCAATGCCTGTTTCAATAATCAAATCCGGCTTTACCTTCCATATAATTTCTTGCATCGCAATAATATCTTGAGGAAGTTGAATGATTGGGCGTCCCAACCAATCGAAATTGTATGTGTATTTATACGGAATGGATTGAGCCATGAATCGTGTCGCGAGCTTCTTGAGTTTCTTGTCATTTCCTTGTTTATTGATGTTTTTTATTTTCTCAACCTCAAATTTATTAGTTGAATCCATATAATGCATTATTTATTGTTTAGAATGACTAAAGCGAAAGCGATTGCTTTATCAGAGCAATGAGATAAACTTATTATAATATTTAGTAAATTTATATTACTATCGTGGATGCGTGCGAAAGGAACGCCTTTCCGGGTGTTGAAAATTTCAATCTTTTTGTAATTCGTTATTAGTATACCAAGACTGCTACACGCTTTAAATACCGCTTCTTTGGCCACATACCTTACCGCTAGGTGTTGGGCGGGGTTTTTTTTTGAAAAACTATATTTTAATTCTTTTTTTGTGTATATTTTATTCAGGAGAGATTGACTATGTAGCACATCATTTTTTTTGAATCTATCTATGGTTTCAATATCAACACCAATGCCGATCATAGGTTTATGTTTGTATACATGCATAAATAAGATTACAGTCTTCCGGCCGTTCTTTCCCAATTTCATAACATGCTTTGCAAAATAAACTCTTCCAATCCTTGTTTTCTTCCCCAACCCTTCCCCAGCCAAATCCTCCTTCTTTCCAAAGCCCTTTTTCTAAAAACCAATTCATTTGTGCGAAGGAAAGAATTTTAAAGAAGATGCCCCCCGTTTTCTTTATTTTAAGGCCGGCCTTTATTACATCTTCTTTTAGGGATTGAAGTATGTAAGATCTTCGGTGTCCAACAACATTAATGTCATAAGGAGATAATTCTTCGCAGTGTTGGAGTGTTCCCATTAACACGGCTATTTTACGATTAATTGCATGCGCGTTTGGTACATGCACAATGAGGGTGCCATTGTCTTTAAGAAACGAAGCTGATTTTTGAAGTATAGCAACGGGATCAACGACATGCTCTAAAAGATTCAATAGGAACACATTATCAAATTTTTCCGTGAGGTTCAAATCCTCAATTAAAGATTCGTGGAATTCCACATCAGGCAGCCGTTTCTTAGCATCGGCAAGGTGTTTGCCAGAAGCGTCAACTCCCACTACTCTTTTGAAGTGTTTGGCAAAAATTTCTGTGATGACCCCATCGCCACAGGCTAGATCCAGTAAAGTGTTCCCGTGTGCGTTTTCAATACAGGAGAGTGCTTCATAATATCCTAGTACGCCATTATATTCCGCGAAATATTCGCGACGAGAGTAGGGAAATTGTTCCTGGCGAAGTTTTTCTGTATTATCAATCATAGTATAATTTTTGTTGCGATAAGATTACACATATCTCGCAAAGAAGAAAATTTTTCTGTTTCTTCCATTGAAAATTTTATTTCGAATTCTTCCTCAAAACCCAAAAGGAGTTTAAGATGACCAAGGGAATCCCATTCTGGGATATCATCCTTTGAGAGATCAATTGTAAGAGAGGATTGGTCTACCCCCAAGGAGAATGAAACTGTCTTAAAAAATCTTTCTATAAATTTTTCGTTCATCATAGTACTTCGACATTTTGTATTAGTAGCTTATTTTTCAGCTCTTTCATAGCGCGGTCAATAGGATATCTAGCATTGCGTGACTTGATACTATCATAAAACTTCTTGGCTACGTCATTTTTTTTTCGTGGGACTAAAATTTATTTCTATGAATCGCACCTTCTCTCGTTTTAGCCTTTTTAGTATTTCATAAAAAAATGCCTGTTCAACGTTTTTGCCTATTATTCTGCAACTGAGTAAAAATGTATCCAAGCAGGATTCACCCTTTGCAAAGTTAACCTTTAAAATCGCAACACCAGTTAACCCTTCTTGCCCAAATTTATCTTCGTATTCGAGGGCAAAAATTTTACAATCCTTTTCCTCAAGATATCTTGCTATGTCTAATTCGCTGTATCTTTTTGTCGTAAAATTGAATTGGTTTGTCTTTTGGGTTAATTGAGATATTCTTTGGATATACTGTTTTGGATTGGTGTAAATTTTTAGTTTTATTTCGATATTTTTGATGAATTCATCAAAGCTGATTTGGGTTGAGAACGCATCTCGCTGCAGTTTATTTTTATAGTAATTGGTTTTAAGGAGATCTTCTTTCACTAGATATGTTTTTGCGAAGTATTTATAGATGATTGATTCAAAAAACCAAACTTTCAACGTTGTTATGTCTTGTGGAAATTCCGGGACTACAACCGCAGGTAGACTTTTTTTGACGTATTCTCGCTCCGTTGGATTATCGTCAATAAAAACAAAGGAACCTAATCCAAGATTAAGTTCATTGGCAATCTCTTGCATGTTAACGACCTTGTCATTCCAATTGATTTTTTTTATAACGAAATCTTTTGATTTTAGGATCATCATGGGATGATTTTTAAAAACGGAGTTGACGTCCTCTTTGTTATTTTTTGAGTTTATACACAGGATTATGCCGACCTGTTTCAGCAGCTTTATTATTTTTTGAAAATCCCTAAAAATTTTACCTTTCCCCTCTTCGGAAAGTTTAATGGCGGCTGGTCCGTCCTCCCCGATCACACCGCCCCACAAGGTATTATCGAGATCAAGGACTAAAACTTTTTTTGTTTCTCCACGATATGCGTTTAGTAGATCGCAGTAGCCTTCAGTAAGCAACAAGAGTCCCTTATTGTTTAATTTGATTCTTCCGAGGTACCAGAATTTATCATCATGGAGTCTTGAATAACCGTGGTTTTTGACTATTGTTTGCCAATCGATCATCAAAAAATTTTTGCTCCGTTTGCACATCTCCTTAATTCTATTGTTTATGGATGATTCTATGTCCAAAAAACTCGTGTTATTTTGAGTAAGAAATGCAGTAACAGAATGCACCGGGAGTACAATGCTATTGATGAAAAACAGGACATCTTTTCTGCTTGAAATATACTTTTCTATGACTTTGAGAAGTGCTGTGATACGTTCATTTGCAGTAGTTAAGATTTCTTCATTTTGAAGTTGTTCGTATACGCGGTCTTTTAGGAATTCTTCCCCATCAATAAAAAGAATTACGGTGGTAATTTTTTCAGAATACAACATTGATTCCTCGTCGAGTAATTCAAGTGTGTATTGATTGAAACCAGCGAAATAGGTTTCCTCTTTAAAGTATCCTTTGATTGGATCAATATTGATGTTGCTCAGCAATGCAACCATAGTCGTTTTACGTTTCCTCTAAGAGTTCAATTAAACCCAAGTGTGTATAAAGAAAAGCCACCAGTTTATTCTTAAATAGAATGGCTGGCTTAGGGGAAGACACAAGAATTGCACCAGCATCTTTAAGCCGTTCTATCTCGGCGAAAATATCTTTCACTGTAAAGCAAATATGATAATAAGAGATTCCTTTTTTAATTAATCTATTTACGGTAATTCCCGAAATTAATTCAAGCGCGATACCATTCTTCGTCTTTATGAGACAAAGAGAGGTATTTTGTTCTTTGTCGAAAATGATTCCACTGACAGATGCCACATCATATACTTTTTTGACGCAGGGGAGACTTTTGGTAATATTCTCACACGCGATCCCTACATGGTGCAACTGCATATTAGAGGAGTACATTATTTTTTCTGTACGCTTATCGGTATCGCTCGCGCGGGGTTACCCATTACGAAAAGATTATCGCGTATGTTCTCTCCGACGAGTGATCCGGCGCCTATCTTTGCACATTTTCCAATTATGAGGTGCGGTAATATTACTGCTCCCGATCCGATATATACCTCTTTATCAATCGTAACCACGCCATTAATAGTTACCCCTGGACCGATAAAACTGAATTCACCTATTTTTCCATCATGGGCAATTTGTACTCCGAGCATTATTGAACAATGATCACCAATTATGACACGGGGAGAAAGTATGCAGCCTTCGTAAATTAAAACCCCCCTTCCAATTTCAACATAACGAAGATCAATCGATGGGTGCACTAAGGTTAAAAAATTGTTGTTATACTCCGCCACTTGTTCCGTGGTAATTTTACGAGTTTTCGGATCTCTGGTAATGTTGTTCACGACAAAGCAGTCTTTGTATTGTTTTTCTGAAAGTATTTCTGGTTTCCCAAGAACGGAATGACCAAGTATGGTACTGCCAATTTTTGCATCGTCATTGTCTACGAATCCGAGTACCTTTATCTTTTCCTTTTTACCATCCTCATTGATATTATCTATCAAGCGTATGATTTCGGGATTATTTGCACCCATGATGACTAAATTTTTCATAAATTACTGATTTAAAATACGGAGTAGAGAATTACATATGTAAGCCACTTTTTTTTCTGTAATATTATGACCGCAAGGAAGATTGATGGCGCGCGGGGAAATGTCAAAGGCAATTGGTGTCTTTGCAGAAACATTAATAGCGGGGACAGTAGAAAGTGAATAAAAAAACGGACGCGCCTGGATTCCCCTTTTTGCAAAATCTACGACGATCTGTTCTTTGGTCTTGAGCCCCATGATTTTTTTATCAATAACTATTGTCACCATCCAATAGGTATTTTTAGTGCCTGGCGCCTCGGCGTTTAGAGCAATTCCAGGAACACCGTTCAAGTATTTTTTATACCATTCAAAAATTTGGATTTTTTTTGTAATGAGCGATTTGACTCGTGAAAGCTGAGCCAGACCGCAAGCCGCCTGAAAATTGCTCATCTTGTATTTATAGCCAATCTCTAAATTCCAAAAAAGTTTTTTAGGGTCTTTACAGTGATCGTAATAATAGCGAGCCTTCTTTATAGTCACTGAATTATTTGTTAACAACATTCCTCCCTCGCCGGTCGTAAGCGTTTTTGAACCGTGGAAGCTGAAGCATGAAACATCGCCAAAACTGCCTGCCATCTTTCTCTTATAAGTAGAACCAACCGACTCTGCTGCATCCTCAATGACCTTGAGGCCGTGTTTGCGCGCTAATGTGAGGAGCGGCCCCATATTCGCAACATGGCCGTAAAGGTTAACAATAAGAATCGCTTTGGTCTTAGGGGTAATCAAGCGCTCAACAGACTTGGGGTCAATGCACCAAGTTATCGGATTAATGTCAGCATAGCGAACTTTCGCACCGATCCAATACAACGGCTCAACACTAGCGATCCATGTAATGTTTGGCGCAATAACTTCATCACCTTTTTTAATACCGAGAGAAAGATACGCAAGATGGAGCGCGCCGGTGCAGGAAGAGGTTGCGACTGCAAATTTTCGACCTACATACGCAGCAAATCTCTGTTCAAAAAGATTTACATACTTGGAATGATTCTCGTTCCAGCCATCTTTTGCAGCGCGAGCTACATACTGAACCTCGCGAGCAGTTATCCAAGGGCCGGTAATGGGTATCAATTTTTTCCGCATACGTTATTATTTCCAATAAGGCCAATTTTGATCCTTTGTTGATACAATAGGATTATCTACTGGCCATTTTATATTAAAAAATGGATCGTTCTGTCGTATTCCACGCGCACTTTCAGGATGATATTCCGCAAACATCTGATACAATAGCATTGTATTATCTTTGAGGGTTTGGAATCCATGTGCGAGTCCTTCAGGAATATAGAGCATGAGATTATTGGTTTCGGTCAACTCAAATGCCTCCCACTGACAGTACGTCGAGGAGTCCTCACGGAGATCTATCAAAACATCATACAACGCGCCTTTTGTACAGCGGACAAGCTTTGCTTCTGCATGCGGGGCGACTTGATAATGCATACCCCGAATGGTCCCCCTTGTTTTGTTGTAAGCAATGTTTGATTGGATAATCCCTGTCTTCAGTCCGTGCTGTGTAAATTCTTTTTGGCAGAAGCTCCTTGCAAAAAATCCCCGTTCATCTTCAATGGGTGTGAGTTCGATAATGTACGCACCTTTGAGTTTTGTTTCTCTGAATTTCATAGGAGACTTGACAAAATAGTCTGTGTTTGAGAACATCGCGGTGGAAGGTATATATCAGGAGGAGCTAAGATGGAACCGTTCGGTACCGAGTATGAGGTGATTGAGTTGACAATGCGAGTACTCTGTGATGTGAGGGCTTCGACATGCGCAGATGTGGCGTACCTGTTTAGTGAGACGGACGACAACGCACCTTCAATCTTTGCCACTGGAGCACGACTCATGAAGGAGGCGGTGACATCGCGTATTGCGATCCTTGGGCGAGAGTCACTCCCTGGGCAAGGGTCGCTTCCTTGCTACGCTGGTCATGTAGCGTGGCAGGAAGAGCTCATAAAGCGTGGGATTGAACCCTTTGTGATTCTCGAAATTCAGCCGCCTCTAGAGGTACTCGCACACACCCAGACTGAGGCGATCGCGCTTGTACAGCACGCAAAGGATGCCGGTTGGAAAGCTATCTACATTGTGGCATCACCGTTTCACCTTTTACGCGCTATGGTGGACACCATCACGATTGTACTACGCAACTGTCCTAACCTCAAGGTTTACGCGGTGGTTGGTACAACCCAATCCTGGGTTGAGGAAGCACTACATTCTCAAGGGGTGGTTCGAGGTCGTCGCTATGAGCTGATTGGGGGAGAGCTCGACCGTATTGACTGCTACTACCGTAAGGGTGATCTCGCAACGCTCGTCAGGTACTCGACTACCTGAACAAACGGTAACGGTACAGGGGCGCTTAATAGTGCCCTTCTTTATTATAGATCTTTATTCCCGGGATTGGTACGATAAATTTACCACCATTTTTTTTGAATATCCTAAGTTCTTCCATCGCCATTACTTCTTCGTATATATTCCAACATAATACGAACAAATAGTCCACCTTACTTTCGTATATTTTAGAAAGTGGATGTACCAGTAAATGCGTACCGGGTGTGTATAACCCTTGCTTGTGAGGAGACTTATCAACTATGAAATCCAGATAATTTTCATTGATTCCAAAATAATTAAGGAGGATGTTACCTTTTGCGGGCGCACTATAGGCCGCGATTTTTTGACCCCCATTCTTTATTTTCGTCAGCAAAGCAATAAGTTTTCTCTTTAAGGCGTTGATGTTGACTTCGATTTTTTGATAGGTCCCAATTTTATCAAATTCGTTCCGAATCTCTTCGGCGGCAAGTTTTTTTAGATTTTCAGTAGGAGTAAAGTTGCCGGGGTGTGAAGCAAATATCATGAGAGACCCACCCTGCATTGGCGTTATTTCAACATCATAGATTTCAAGACCAGCGCCTTGGAAAAGATTTTGTAACGCTATTAGGGAATAGTAAAAAACATGCTCATGGTATATGATGTCAAATTTATTTTCCATGAGCCCCCGCATGTAGGGAAATTCAAACACTGCCGTTCCTTGGGGTTTTAATACCACTTTGACGCCTTTGACGAAATCAACAATTTCAGGAACATGGGCTAATACATTAGCTCCGTAGATAAGATCCACCTCAATACCATCTCCATCGTGTAATTTTTTCGCAAACGCAGAGTTGAAAAAGGCGGGGATTGTCGTCAGCCCGCGCTCATTGGCGACAGCGGCGATATTTTTTGCAGGATCAACTCCTAAAATTTTAATACCAAGCGCTTTAAAGTATTGAAGTTGTGCCCCATCATTGCTCGCAATTTCCAGTACTAGACTTTGAGCAGTCAGTCCAAGGCGGTCCGTCAGATACTCGGCAGTGCGCTTACAATGCGCAAGGAACGATGTTTAGGTTGAAGAAAAATAGATGTAGTCGGTAAACAGAGCTTCGGGCGGGACCATTTCTGTGAGTTGAACCAAATAACAGTGCGGACAAAATGCCACTGAAAGAGGGTACTTTTTTTCTTGAGGTAACTCCTCTTTTTTAAGGAACGAATTTACCAGCGGAATTTTTCCCAAATCAAAAAAGGGGATCACGGCAGTCCCGCATGCCCGACAGTTTATTAATTTAGACTCGCGATGTTCCGAGACATTGTTCATATATACTGATCTGCTGAAGTGTCATCCTCTGCATATCTTCATTTTGAGAAAATGCTTTATACCACGCAACGGTCTTTTCCAGTGCGCTATTGATATCCCATTGGGGAGACCACACAAGCCTTTTCTTCGCTTTTGAACAATCTAATGCGAGATAGAGAGCTTCATATGGAGGATTGCTCGGGTCAATCTGCCACGAATTGATTTCTCCCCAGAGACGGATGATCTGCTCTACGATCTCTTGTACCGGTTTTCGATCCTCATCATTGGGACCGAAATTCCATCCACCAGAAAACCTGCGACCCCCCTCATATAAATGTTGGGCAAGTAGCAGGTATCCGTACAGTGGCTCCAATACGTGTTGCCATGGGCGGACGGCATCAGGGTAACGGATTACAATTGGCTTCTGTGCTTCGAAGGCGCGAATACAATCAGGAACGAGCCGATCAGGCGCAAAGTCTCCGCCACCGATCACATTTCCAGCTCTTGCGGATGCAAGTGAACATTTTTGTTTTGACGGCGCTTCTTCAGGATTAAAATAAGATCGGATGTATGCTTGTGTAATAATCTCTGCACATCCTTTACTAGAGCTGTAAGGGTCATATCCACCCATTGGGTCATCTTCTCGATAACTTTTTTTTTGTTTCGTATCTTCATAACATTTATCACTCGTAATGTTCACGACCGCGCGTACGAATGGAGTTGCGCGGCATGCTTCCAATACACGTACCGTGCCCATCACATTCGTTTCATAAGTTTCCACTGGTTCTCGGTACGAGTATCTCACGAGCGGTTGAGCTGCCAGATGGAATACAATTTCTGGTTTATATTGTCTAAATACGCTCTCTAATAGTTCACTATTTCGTATATCTCCCAAAATAGAATTTATTTTTTTATTCAACTTTACTGCATCAAAAAAACTAGGAACTGTAGACGGAGGTAGCGCATACCCAATGACTTCGGCGCCGAGCGTCTGGAGCCAGAACGCGAGCCACCCGCCCTTGAATCCCGTATGTCCTGTAATGAGGACTCGTTTGCCACGATAAAATGTATGTAATGCTGACAGATGTCTCATAACACATTTACCAAATCTTCCATTCTGCTTTCCCCTCGTTCCAAAGCTTATTCAAGTACTCCATGTCTCGGAAGGTATCCATGCACGCCCAGAATTTCGAGTGTTGGTAGATTTTTAGTTGCCCCTCTCGTGATAATCGTTCTAATGCTCCATATTCCAAATCGCATGAATCATCATCGGAAAGGAAGGAAAAAATTTCTCGATTGAATACAAAGAATCCGCCGCTAATAAGTGCAGAACCTACCTTGGGTTTTTCTACAAAGCTACGCACATGGTCTCCTTCAACCGACAGCTCTCCAAAGGGAGAGGAAGAACGCACACCAGTCACAGTGGCAAGCTTGCCGTGACTCCGATGAAACTCAAGCAATGCAGGAATATCAATATTGCCTACACCATCGCCATAAGTCATCATAAAAATATCCCCATCAATGTATTTCTCAATCCGTTTCAACCGCGCGCCTTTAAGCGCATGCTGGCCGGTATCAGCTAACGTAACCCGCCAGCCGACTTCCCCGTGGTTTTGGTGAACGATGCGATTTTCTGGTTTTCCTAGCTCAATTGTTACATCATTATTCATTAACTCATAATTCTGGAAGTATTCCTTGATCATGTCGCCCTTATACCCCAACGCTAATACGAAATCATTAAAACCGTAATGAGCATAGATTTTCATCGTATGCCACAAGATCGGTCTCGTGCCGATAGGCACCATGGGTTTTGGTCGAAATTCCGTTTCTTCTTTAAGGCGAGTTCCTAACCCGCCGCAGAGTATGACAGTTTTCATAATGGTATTTGAATCAAAATAAAGGTGATAAGTTTGCTTTTAAGTTTATCAAAAAACGCACACTCTCGTCAATTCAATGTGATAGTGTTAAGACATAGTCTTGTGCAATGTAACATGGATCCCAAATGAGGAGAAAATCCGTGTCGTGTACATTGAACGATTTTGGTTTGTATAGTATAGTGGTGGATAACAGGAATGACTGTTTCTATGCAACAAGGTGCTGACATAGTAGCGTGGTTTAACTCGACGAGACCTGGAGCAAAGGTAGTAATACTGATGATTGTGCTTGTACTTTTGTATGGGGGAGCGAAAGTACTCTCGCATGGAGTCATTTTCGTTTTGAAAAAGATTCCTTTTACGGTAGTAGTTTTGAGTAGATGTGGTTATCATTTATTTTGCAAAGGGGTAAGGTTTTTTGTCGTTGGCTCTCAATGGATGCTCTTGATGCTTATACATATTATACAAGTGGTAGGAAGAGTGTTTGCAAAGTTTGTAATGAGTATTAGTCGGGATGTCATTATTTTTATTCAGTGGTTATATAAATTTTTGATATGGCTGTTACACAAGGCATGCCATCTGGCTGGCAGGACAGTTTATGCGGTTGCCACGTTTGTTTTAAACATGTACAAAACTGTAGTGCGGCTGTTGCGTTCGGTCAATACTTCTCTCATTGCAAGTGCGTTCCTGGTGGCAGTGGTGCTGAAGTCGGGCGCGATACGTACGGGGAAGGAGGTTATGATTGTTGTGCGCCATATGAAAATATTCTTGCGGGCACATCGCCCGACACGCAGAATGTGGAGGCGACTGTCATCGATGACAGTCGCATTTCTACACACACTCCTTGGCACTATTGTGGGTTTTTTGTTTGCAGGATACCTCCTTCTGATTCTGTCTCAAGGGGTAGTTTCAAAATTGTTTTTGGAAATTATTAGTTTTAACTAT
>CAYHPG010000008.1:0-15863 GCA_964358625.1 uncultured Gammaproteobacteria bacterium | reverse complement strand
CACACTGTACCAAGTTTCTTTGGAAACTTCTTGCCAAACAGCGCACGACGGTAAGCCGTAGCCAACCGTATTCCGGCGATATGGCAATGCGAGATAAACAATCCGAAGGACTATCTGCCTCACCGGCAGACGGGCTCGCGAATTTTTCAAATTTATCTGATGGTATTATAGCGTATGTTGGAGAAATAAAAAATGGGTGTCGGAAAGGAGAACAAGTCTCCTTCCGACACCCCGAGGATCGAAGAATCCAAAGGCCTAAGCAGAACAAAGGGCCTAAGGATCCAAGCGCCTTAACTTGCGTCGTCGACGCCGCCGAACGACCAGATGTCACCCCAGCCAAAGTCGTCCCGGCCCACGCTGACGTAACGCCCGTCGTCGTCGCGGAGGAAGGTCATGTAGCCGTAGCCACCACCCTGGAGTTCCCAGTTCATCACGTTCGGGTAGGTGTCTGCAAACTCCGGATCTTGCGCCGCCGCCGCGACTTGCACGTAAAGATCGCGCACAAGCTTTCGATCCTTGAGTTCGACCGCGAGCTCCACGGGAGAAAGGTGACGTCCGGGCTTGAAAAATGTGAACGGAACGTTCGCGACGATACCGTTACCGCTCTTCGGTATCGTCGCGAGGACCGCCTTGTCCACGTACTGCCTGCGCCCCGTGGCGTCCAGAATCTGCTGAGGAGTGAGCGTATAGTCCACGCGCTTCACGATCACAGTGATCGTGTTGGCCAATTGCCAAAGCACCCCATCCAGCATCTTGTTGTACGCCTGGACGTAGATGCCGCCATTCGTAACCAGCAATTGCGCGTGATCACGTTGCAAGGCGCGCAACCGCTTGGCTCCCAGGTCTTGGATGTGCCCAACCTGTTCGCCCGTTGCCAAAAGAATCCCAGACGACTCCGGCGTGTTCTTGGTAGACATCGCCGTACTCCTTTCGCTACTTGGTGACCGCCAAGCACGGATAGCCCTCATCTGTTCAGGCTACGATATTATGCATCGTTGCACGACAAATAAAATCGTAGTCTTAACAACTCGGGACTATAGCAAAATTCTTCATAAAAAGCAAGACCTCATGCCTTGACAGCCTTTTTATGCATGCTATACTCAAACTGCTTATCAGACAGTGAATCGCGTCCCGTCTTGTGGACCAACAAACATCTCGAGAAATCGAGGTGTTTTGTTTTTATGTTATACTTGTAAAGTCCTCATCCACACTCGACATCACAACCTTTCTTCGGTACAATATATAACATGAGTCTGTAGAAAAATTACCAAATTTTATTCTTCGAGCTTGTCGAGAAGCTAAAACCTGTGGTGAGCTTGTCGAATCCATTTGACTTACTTCTCGACTCCGCTGCGCTCCGCTCGAAGAATAATCTAGTTCTTCTACACTCTCAACATAAATAACCCCCTCCTTCTCCCCCTTACACTAAGGGGGAGTGCAATTACGGGTTGCGCATATGCCAAAAGACGAGAGAAAAAAATCAGGCTACGATGCCTCAAGCATTACGGTGCTGGAGGGGTTGGATCCTGTTCGGAAACGCCCGGGCATGTATATTGGGTCAACGGCATCGTCTGGCCTGCATCATTTGGTTTGGGAAGTTGTTGACAACTCGATTGATGAAGCGATGGGCGGCTACTGCACGGAGATCACGGTGAAGCTCTTGCCCAAAAATAATGTCTCTGTTTCTGACAACGGCCGCGGTATTCCGGTGGATATTCACAAACAATTCAAAGTATCGGCGCTCGAACTCGTACTCACAAAGCTCCACGCAGGAGGAAAATTCGGCGGCGGCGGATACAAAGTGTCCGGCGGTCTGCATGGCGTTGGTGTCTCGGTCGTGAACGCGCTTTCCATCATGATGCGCGCAGAAGTAAAACGCGACGGCAAACTTTGGATGCAGGAATACTCCTGCGGAAAACCAAAGGCAAAAGTAAAATCCATCGGCACGGCACGCGGTACCGGCACGACCATCACCTTCGAGCCCGACGCCGCCATCTTCCCGACGATTGCGTTCGACTGGCAAACCGTCATTGACCACTTGCGTCAACAGGCATATCTCACCAAAGGCATTACGATTACCGTCACGGACGAACGCGAGCAAGATGCGCGACAGAGCTATGTCTTCTATTTCGAAGGCGGGATCAAATCCTACGTCCGCCACTTGAACCATCACAAAGAAAAAAAACACGACACGATTTTTTACGTGGACAAAGAAGTGAACGGACGGCGCATCGAGATCGCACTCCAATATGCGGACGACTTCAAAGAAACCGTTCTCGCCTTTGCAAATAATATTTTCAATCCCGAGGGTGGCACGCATGTTGTTGGCTTCCGCACCGCGCTCACACGGACGATCAACAACTACGCTCGAACGAAAGGATTCTTAAAAGAGAAAGACGAAAATCTTACCGGCGAAGACACGCGCGAGGGGTTGACGACCGTCATTTCTGTAAAACTCGAAGAGCCGCAATTTGAAGGACAAACAAAATCAAAATTGGGAAACGACGACATCCGAACGCTTGTTGATACGGTACTATCGGAAGCGCTCACGATATTTTTAGAAGAGCATCCACGCGATGGTGAGGCGATCATCGGCAAATGTCTCTTGGCATCCCGCGCACGATTGGCTGCGCGCGCCGCACGCGATTCTGTGCTTCGAAAAGGTGCGCTCGAGGGGCTCATGCTTCCCGGAAAACTCGCCGACTGTTCTTCGCGTGATTCGAAAAATACCGAACTCTTCATAGTGGAAGGCGATAGTGCTGGCGGCTGTTTTTCGGGCGATACAAAAATTGCTCTTGTCGACGGCAGGAATATCACATTCAAAGAACTTGTTGCGGAGCACCAGCGCGGAAAACAGCATTATTGCTACACCATCAAAGAAGATGGATATATTGGCGTTGAAGAAATTCAGAATCCACGCATCACAAAAAAAAATCAGAACGTCATAAAAATCATCCTCGATAACAATGAAGAGATTGTGTGTACTCCTGATCATCAGTTCATGCTTCGCGATAGAAGCTATGCGGCGGCAAAAAATCTAACTCCCCACGATTCACTCATGCCGCTACGCCGACAAATTTCTCGTATGGGGAAAAGGATTACGATCAAGGGCTACGAAATGGTATTCGATCCTCGCGAACATCGCTGGATTTTTACACATCTCTTAGCAGACGAATACAATCTGCAAAAAAACATTTACCCTGCACTCGCAAAAGCACATCGCCATCATAAAGATTTCAATAAATTGAATAATAATCCGGACAACATTGTGCGCATGAGTAGAGAGGATCATCTTGCACATCACCGTCAACATGCGGAAAAAACGATAGGTCGTCCTGATGTAAAAGCGAAAGTGGCCGCACTACATCGCACATCGGCATTTCGAGAAAAAATACGGCGAGCAATGACGCAACCGTCGATGCGAAAACTCTTGAGCGAACGAGCAAAAAAACAATGGGAGAATGAAGAATATAGACGTTTCATGACGGAAAAATTCTTAGCATTCTACGCCTTGTCGCCTGCCTATCGCGCAAAAAATAATGCACTCCTGAAAAAGGTACAGAAGATATATTGGGAGAATAAGAATCATCGCCAATTACAGTCAAAACGCGTGCGATCGTTTTTTGTAAAACATCCCGAGCAAAAAAAACTCCTCAGAACACTCGCTGAACAACAATGGAATAATCCGACGTTGCGACAATGGCGAAGCGAAAAAACGAAAGAACAGTGGACGCCTGCATTCAGAGAGCAGCGTAAACGAGCATACAACCAAACGTACCTCCAGAAAGCATTGCGGGTATTCAAGAATCTCCTCGAACGAGAAGGTCGTATTGATATTGAACAGTACAATACGATCCGCCGTGAAAAACGCGACCGAAGTTTGATCCGTTTCGATACCATTCGCGAACGATTCTTCAATGGCAATCAAAAAAAACTGGAAGAAGCGGTAGCCAACTACAACCATAAAATCAAAGCGATTATTCCGTTACAAAAGCGGATGGATGTCTACGACATAGAGGTTCATGGAACACACAACTTTGCCCTTGCAAGTGGCATCTTTGTGCACAATAGCGCGAAGCAAGGACGTAATCGAGAATTCCAAGCGATTCTTCCCTTGCGCGGAAAAATCTTGAATGTGGAACGCGCGCGCATCGACAAAATGCTCGCGAATAATGAATTGCGCTCGCTCATCATTGCGCTTGGCACAAATATCGGTGAACAATTTAATATTGCAGAGTTGCGCTACGAACGCATTGTTATTATGACCGATGCCGACGTGGACGGCTCGCACATTCGCACACTCCTCCTCACGGTCTTCTGGCGCTACCTCCAAGAACTCATTAAAACCGGACATTTGTATATTGCACAGCCGCCGCTCTATCGCGTTCAAAAAGGAAAAGATGTGCGCTATGTCTATTCGGATGATGAGAAAGAACGCGTTCTCAAGGAACTAGAAAAGGTCGTCGCAGAAAAACGCGACGTAAAAAAAGTAGAAAAACCAACACCGAATGACAGTGAGGAAGAAATCGAAGTGCGCGCAACCGGCATCGGCATCCAGCGCTACAAAGGTCTTGGAGAGATGAACCCCGATCAACTCTGGGAAACGACCATGAATCCGGAAACACGCATGATGAAACAGGTGACCGTGGACGACGCTGAAAAGACAGATGAAATTTTTGATATCCTCATGGGGAGCGAAGTTGCGCCACGGAAGCACTTCATCACCTCGCACGCAAAAAACGTCAAAAACCTTGATATTTAATGGGTATTGCATACCGATACTCTTTCTGTTATAGTAACGGTATCATCCACAAGGGGCCGCAAAGGCCTTCTTTAAATACAAAAAACATGACACTCGCAAACAACAAAGTCATCCGCTACTTCATTGAAGCGAAAGAGGAAATGAAAAAGGTCATCTGGCCGTCGCGCAAAGAAACAACAAATCATACGTTACTCGTCATTGGTATTAGTCTTGGCGTCGCGGCATTTTTGGGCGCGATCGATTATGTGTTGAATGTAGGAATTGAAAAAATTATAAAATAAATATGCCAAGACAGATATTACAACAAGGTCGTCGTTGGTACGTCCTCCACACCTATTCCGGCTACGAAGAAAATGTGGAGCGCAATCTCAAACAGCGTATCGAATCCATGGCAATGGAGGATAAAATTTTTAATATCTTGATTCCGACAGAAACGAAAATCAAGATTAAAAACGGTAAACGAAAAACAATTCGCGAAAAAATCTTTCCCGGCTACGTGCTTGTCGAAATGATGGTAACGGATGATTCGTGGTACGTGGTTCGCAATACGCCGAACGTCACCGGTTTCGTCGGTTCAGGGACAACCCCGACCCCCATCTCTGACGAAGAAATCAAAGGACTACAAAAACGCATGGGCGTTGAAGAGCCGAAATACAAAATTGATGTGGAGGTGGGAACACCGGTGCGCATCACCGATGGTCCATTCAAGAATTTCGAAGGAAAAATTTCCGAATTGGATGAAGCGCGTGGCAAAGTCAAGGTGCTCGTCAATATGTTCGGCCGCGAAACACCGGTTGAGTTAGATTTCTTACAAGTAAAAAAAGTATAGTCATGTAACACGCAACATGGCGCATGTAACACGCTTCTTGTTACAGACGACATGCCAAGAGAACGATATGGCGAAAAAGATTAAAACCGTAGTCAAACTGCAAGTTCCTGCGCAAAAAGCAAACCCAGCACCTCCAATTGGACCAGCGCTTGGGCAGCATGGATTGAATATCGCGGAATTCTGCAAAAAATTTAATGACGCAACAAAGGATCGCACGCCCGGCGAAGTAACTCCGGTACAGATCACCGTGTTCGAAGATCGCACGTACAGCTTCGTCTTAAAGACGCCGCCTGTTTCCGAAATGTTAAAAAAGGCAGCGGGGATAGAAAAAGGTTCTGGCAAGCCCCTTGCAGAGAAAGTAGGAAAAGTCACGAAGGCACAGGTGCGTGAAATCGCGCAGAAAAAGATGCCTGATCTCAACACCGAAAATGTTGAGGCAGCCATGCGTATGGTGGAAGGCACCGCACGGCAGATGGGGTTGACGGTGGTTGAATAATTGCTTGGGGTCCTGCCCCATTGCTCCCCGCTCCGATGGCATCGTCCGGCTCCGCCGGACTGCTGGCACTCGAGCGGGGTCCCCGCAATGTGTCACCCCGTCGCAATCATTCGTTTTAAAAAGTGGGAGTATCAGTATCGCTGGTACGTTAGCACCACGAAATAATTACATCTATGCAAAAGAAAGTACGCGGAAAAAAGTATCTCGAAGCGGTAAAACTCATTGATCCAAAAAAATCATACGCACCTACCGATGCCGTTGATCTCGTCAAGAAAACGACGAAGGCGAAATTCGATGGATCGATAGAAGTGCACATGCATCTTGGTATTGATCCCAAGAAAGGCGAACAGGCGGTACGTGGCGTCGTCGTTATGCCGCATGCAACCGGACAAACAAAGCGCGTCGCGGTATTTACCGTCACGCATGCAGACGCTGCAAAAAAAGCAGGCGCGGACCTTGTTGGCGGCAAAGAACTTATCGCGGAAATTAAATCCAGCGGCAAGTGTGACTTTGACGTTGCCGTTGCGGACCCTAGCATGATGAAAGACATCGCCGTGATTGCAAAAGTCTTGGGACCCAAAGGGCTCATGCCTTCTCCGAAGAATGAAACGGTTACGAATAAAATTGAACAAACAGTGACGGAGCTCAAGCGCGGAAAAGTCACATTCAAAAATGACGATACTGCTAATGTGCACCAGTCCGTCGGCAAAGTATCGCTCGATACTGCAAAGCTCGTCGATAATCTTACTGCGTTCATCGACGCCGTAAAAAAGGCAAAACCCGCATCTGCAAAAGGGAGCTACATCCAGAACGTCACCGTCTGCTCCACCATGGGGCCGGGAATTAAGATAAACATCTGACATTTGACACCTGACAATTGACCAGTGGTATATGACGGAATTTGGAAAAAAGTTCCGATTTCGGGAATTTCAAGTATACAAAGATGCAAGAAAATTTGTCGTAGAATTAAAAAGATTTTCGAAACAAAAATTTCCGCCTCATGAAAAATTCGCCTTACTGGATCAATTGTGGCGTGCGCTCGATTCAATAATCTTAAACATTGCCGAAGGGGCTGACAGAGGAACCGACAAGGATTTTGCACTTTTCTTAAATCGCTCCCACACATCATTGAATGAAGTGGTTGCATGCATTGATATTGCGCTAGATAATACATATATCAATACGTCTGAACAGAGTATGTGGTTGGAAGAAGCGGGAGCGCTTGCCGATCAACTCACCGCATTCAGAAGAAAACTTCTTATCACCCCGACAAAATAGATTAGCGAAGGTGGTCAGATGTCAAATGTCAATTGTCAAATGTTACACTATGATACTATCAGACAGAGACATCAAGCGTTCCATTGCCGAAGGCAAAATCAAAGTCACTCCAGCGCCGGACTACACAAAGCAACTTTCCGCGTGCATGCTTGATTTGCATTTGGGAAACAGTTTCCGCGTCTTCGAATACTCGAGCACGCCGTTCATTGACACGCGCGGCGAAATTCCACTAAACGAAATTATGCGCGAAGTGCGCGTGAGTGACACAGAGTCCTTCACCATCCAACCCGGTGAACTCGTGCTTGCGTCAACCAAAGAAACATTGGAAATTTCGGACGATCTCGTCGGGCGCGTTGAAGGCCGAAGTTCCCTCGGGCGCCTTGGCGTCATTGTGCACGGCACTGCGTCAGTCTTTCATCCCGGGTGGATCGGCGTCGTGACGCTCGAACTTGGGAACATCGGACGTATGCCGGTACGGCTCTATCCCGGCATGCGCATCTGCGCCTTTACATTTGAACAACTCTCATCCCCTGCCGAAGTCCCCTATCGCAAAGGAAAAAATAAATACGCCGGGCAAACTTCCCCGCTCGCCTCAAAACTTTCTGAAGAAAAATGAAAATCAATATCCACCGCAAGAACGCAGAGATCGCTATTCCGGAGTATCAAACACCCGGTGCCGTTGCATTTGATCTCACGGCAAACGAAACAGTCACGATCGAACCATGGGCAATCGCGCTTGTGCCGACGGGACTTGTGGTTGCGACTCCCCCGGGACACATGCTTATGCTTGCCGCGCGTTCGAGTTTACCGTTAAAAAAGGGCCTCATGGTCGCGAATGGCGTCGGGATCATTGACCAAGACTACTGCGGCCCGAATGATGAATTGAAAATCCAGCTTTTGAATATTACAAAATCGCCAATCACGGTAGAAAAGGGCGAACGCATCGCGCAAGGCATGTTTGTAAAAATCGAAAAGGCCGAATGGGAAGAGGGATTGACCACACAAGACAGCCGCGGCGGCTTCGGCTCCAGCGGCGGGTATAAACACCCCACCACTTGACAGCAGCTTTTCTATACTCTATAGTAAGAGTGGGTATCAATTATTGAACCGCGTCCGTTCAAAGCGGAACACAAAAATAGCTCTCACAAAAGAGCTGTTTTTGTTTGTCTCAAAATTTGATATACTTCACCATGCGCGGATGAGCGTTGAGAGAGTTCTCAATGTCATTGCGAGGAGTATAAACGACGAAGCAATCTTAAATTGCTTAAAAACGTGAGATTGCCACGCCCCTTCGGGGCTCGCAATGACGAATTTCTACAATCTCAAAATTATGCAAGCATACCTCGATATCGTCAAAACAATTTTAGAAAAAGGGCATGAAGAGCCAAACCGCACTGGTATGAATGCGGTCAAAATCGCCGGCGCCATGTTTGAGCATGACATGGCAGAGGGGTTTCCGCTTTTGACGACCAAAAAAATGTCTCTCCGTCTTATTGCGAGCGAACTTGAATTTTTTATTAAGGGCTTGACCGACAAGCAGTGGCTTCAAGCCCGTAACAATCACATCTGGGATGAGTGGGCAAATCCATCGAAAGCACCGTACGGTCACGATGAATTAGCAAAGAAAAAAATGCTGGAAGAACGCGACTTGGGCTCCGTGTATGGCTTTCAATGGCGACACTATGGCGCAGAGTATGAAAACTACGACACCGACTACACGGGAAAAGGGATTGATCAACTCGCCCGCGTCATCGAAAAATTAAAAACTGATCCAACCGATCGCCGCATGATCGTGATGGCGTGGAACCCGCTCGCGCTCCCAAAAATGGCGCTCCCTCCGTGCCACTACGGCTTTCAAGTCACCGTGATTGATGGACGATTAAATCTTCTTTGGAACCAGCGCTCGGTAGACACGATGCTCGGACTCCCCTTCAATATTGCAAGCTACGCGCTCCTCCTGCACCTTCTCGCAAAAGAAACGGGATTAAAAGAAGGAAAGCTCGTTGGTTTTCTCGCAGACGTGCATATTTACGTAAATCACCTCGATGGCGCAAAAGAGCAGATTACGCGCGCACCCATGCCGCTTTCCAAAATTGAAACACAAAACTTTTCTTCCATCTTCAACTGGAAATCCGACGACACCAAGGTCGTGGACTACCAGTCCCATCCCAAAATCAGCTTCGATATTGCGGTGTAAGCAAATGTAAATTGCCATTTTAAAAAAAATCCCCGACCGTAAAACGATCGGGGCTGTTGTTGCTAGACGACTACCAACAAGCGAATTGTAAGCGCTCATGCCATCCGGCATGCAAATGTGTCCTCCGACACCACACGAAGCGAAAGCACCGTCCCTGCAATTTCAATGCGGTTCGTCATCGTCGCATCCTTTCTTCTGCTTTTTTATAGCTTCGCCCCCCCAAAGGATAAAAGCAGTAAGCGCTTGCTCGGGAGTTTTTCCCTTCCCAAAACGATCAATGATACTCTGCACGATATCGCGAGCAGGACCAGCAAACCGTAACGTCACAATAATCTCCAGTTCTACGGTTTTGATCGGCTCATTCGAACCCCAGCGTATTGCCGCTATCTTTCCGTATCCGAGATCACCGCTTTCCGTTGCCGCGATCAACGCTCCGTAAAACGTTCTCGCGTAACTCCGCTGATGTACCAACAAATCATTTTGCAATGCTCCAACAACCGGCGGGAAACAATCCTCAACCGATTTCCTTCCTTCGCCTGCGTATGCCTGTAAAAGCGCATACAGATAGAAAAGCGCGTTATCCGACGATGCCGTGCTTAAAGAACTCCCACCCCTCTGCTGGAACGGAGGCGCCTTACTCAACTCCTGTAATGTATGCAGGAAAATATCCGGCGCATTCCAACGAAGAAGCCCGATCAGCAAACTATGATACGATGTAGCAACTTTCTGCCGCGCAAATCGTTCCGCCTCAACCGTACGCGGCGCATGCGATAAAGCTGTCGTCTTTTCTCTCTGGAATGCCCGCCCCATATCTGTATACCGAGCGGCAATAAGACGGATGATTTCTTCTTTAGCAAAAAGGAGATCGTGATTTTTCACGAGCTGAAAAACAGTTTCGAAAGCGCGCGATGCAATGGCACCCAATCGCACTATTTGCCTTGTACCGCTACTCCGTTCTCTTGGATCACTTTCCATGATTACACCTCCTCGATTGTCAAATAAACTTTCCAGGACATGAATGTATCACTATATCAAATGATGCACCGTTGTCAACAGACGATCAAAGCGATATGATACAGATATGTTCGCGCTCATCGCCGCTACTGATACCGCAAACTGCATTGGGAAAAATGGAACATTGCCGTGGCACATTCCCGAAGATTTAGCGCACTTCAAAAAACTCACAGAGGGTAAAACGGTTTTGATGGGACGAAAAACATGGGAATCATTGCCGGAAAAATATCGCCCACTCCCGAACCGCGTCAACATCGTCATCACGCGCCAAAATAATTACGCACTTCCTGCGGGCGTTCTCCACTACGACTCTGTTGACGCCGCACTCGCCGCGCATCCGAACAAAGATATTATAGTTATTGGTGGCGGCGAAATTTTCACACAAACAATTGGCCGCGCCGACACGCTCTTTATGACACACATCAATCAAACCGTCGAATCCTGCACCGCCTTCTTCCCACCGATCGATCTCAAAAAGTGGCGCGAGACCGAACGCGACGATCGCGACGGATTCTCGTTTGTGGCGTATAGACGGAAATGAAGAACGTGTTATACTGTGGATTACTATGACAATCACTCCCGAACAATTCAATAAAATCGCATTAAAAGAAGATGTACGAAGAATTGTAAAAGAAGAACTCACCCCTATGAAAGAAGATATGGGGGAAATCATGACGACACTTGATGCTATGAATAGAACTCTCACAAAAATTGATACAGAGCTTGTGGCAAACACTTCCGCACATGATCGTTTTCAGACTACGCTCGACAATCACGAAATCCGCATCACCAAAATCGAAAAGGTGAAAATCGCTGCTTATTTAAAAAAATTGCAAAAAACGGGTCCCTCTACGACCCGTTTTTATATTGGTATTCTGTCAATTCTCTGCTACGCTATATACATGTCGCCTTCTATTCCCACCGCCAAACAATTCTCCAAAAACTTCGATGCGATTCTCGCCCCCTACGCTACCAAACATAGCGAAAGCAAGGGACGGCGCTACCCCGAGGCTGAACATCCGTATCGCCTCCCCTACCAACGCGATCGCGACCGCATCCTGCACGCCAACGCGTTTCGTCGTCTCAAAGAAAAGACGCAGGTGTTTGTCGCAGACTACGGCGACCATTATCGCACGCGTCTCACACACTCGCTCGAAGTCTCGCAAGTCTCGCGCTCGATTGCCCGAACGCTGCGCTTAAACGAAGATTTAACCGAAGCAATCGCACTTGCACATGATCTTGGACACACGCCGTTTGGACATGCAGGACAAGAAGCACTCGATGCACTGATGCGTGAACACGGAAGCCGCTTCGAACATAACGCGCAAAGCCGTCGTGTTGTAGAGTTGCTCGAACATCGCTACCCGAATTTCCCGGGCTTGAACCTCACATGGGAAACGCTTTGGGGGCTCGCGAAACACGAAACGCCGTGGGATCATCCGCTTCTTACCGGCCAGCCATTGCGCTCAACATCATTAGAGGGGCAAGTGGTGAACTTGGGCGACGAGATCGCCTACACGGCGCACGATATTGACGACGGGCTCCGCGCAAAAATCCTCTCCACAGATGAGCTTCTTCAAATCCCTTTCATCCAAGAAATTAATGAGGGAATCAGCGAGCGTCTACCTGTAACGCACGACCTTTATCGCTATCACCTTGTGCGCGACGTTATTGATCGCATGGCAACTGATATCACCCGTGACGCATTGCGCGCCATCGAACGGACAAAAATAAAAAATGTTGACGATGTCTACGGACAACGTAAACCGCTGATTGCTTTCTCAAAAGAACAGGCTGCAAAAAATAAAGTCCTACGCACATTCCTCTACGAACGATTCTATCATCACCAAAAAGTACTGAAGGCAACGCGCGAAGGGCAATGGGTGATTGAAAAACTGTTCCGCGCGTTCGTAAAAAAACCAAAATTACTCCCTGCCGACGTTGCCAATCGCATCGATAAAAAAGACCCACTCTATGTAGTGGTAAAAGATTACATCGCAGGCATGACCGATCACTTCGCCCGCATAGAAGCGGAGCGCGTTGCTTAACGCAGATCTCTATGAATAAAGGCAAGCTTATTGTCATCGACGGCACGGATGGATCTGGCAAAGCAACGCAGACAAATATTCTTGTCACGCGCTTAAAGAAGAAGGGCTATAAAGTCGCACTTGTTGATTTCCCGCGATATGGCGAACGTTCTGCAACACTTGTCGAAGATTATTTGAATGGAAAATTCGGAACCGCGGAAGAAGTGGGGCCTTATCGAAGCTCGATATTTTTTGCCGTTGATCGCTATGTAGCGAGTCTGCAAGTACGCACGTGGTTACGCGATGGGTACATCGTTATCGCCAATCGCTACGTCACCGCAAACATGGGGCATCAAGGAGGAAAGATCCATGATGCAAAAAAACGAAAAAAATTCTTCCGCTGGCTTGATACATTGGAGTTTGGACTCTTTGGTATTCCACGTCCGGATGCAACGATCATTCTCCATGTACCGGCAGCCATCGCGCAAACATTCGTTGATAAAAAGGGATATCGCCAATACGTAAGCGGTACAAAACGCGACCTTCATGAAGCAGACCTCGCGCACCTTCGTGCTGCAGAAAAAACGTACCTCGAAATTGCGGATCTCCTCCCCAAAACGCAACTTATCGAATGTGCCGACGGTGACCATATTTTGAAGCGCGAAGAAATCCACCGAAAAATTTGGAACACAGTAAAAAAATTATTATAGCGCGTCATGCATTGACAGAGAAAACTCCTCCGTGCCACAATATGCGCACGGATATTGTGTATAGTCCCTTTCATTATTGGAGTAATGCCTGGGTCGCGGTCGGCGCGTAACGCGCTCCCGCAACCAAACGTTCCTCCGCTCGTACGCAAGGGGCTCGCCCTTCCGTACGAGTTTTTTTAATTACTGGATTTTTCATTACAACAATGCTACTGTAAAACATATGAAGCTAGAACCAATAATAGGATTGGAAATCCACGTGCAGCTCAAGACGAAAAGCAAGATGTTTTGTAGTTGTCCAAACGGCGTTGAAGCGCCACCAAATTCGGCGATTTGTCCTGTGTGCATGGGACACCCGGGCACACTTCCTGTGCAAAACAAAGCGGCAATTGATATGGGGGTTATTGCTGCGCTCGCTTTGCATTGTACAATCAATCCGGAATCAAAATTCGACCGCAAAAATTATTTCTATCCCGACCTCCCAAAAGGATATCAAATTTCGCAGTACGATAAACCCGTTGGCGTTGATGGATATGTAGAAGTCTCCGCCAAAGGCGGAAAAAGTCGAGTCGGAATTATACGATTGCACCTCGAGGAGGACGCAGCGAAATTGATTCACGAAGTGAATCATCCCGAGCTTGTCGAGGGATCCCCTGGCTCAAGACGTGCACCATTTACACTTGTTGATTTCAATCGCGCAGGTACTCCCCTTGCCGAGATCGTGACTAAGCCGGATCTCCGATCACCCGCAGAAGCAAAAACATTTTTACATGCATTGCGACTCATGTTGCGCTATTGCAACATCTCTGAAGCGGACATGGAAAAAGGGCAACTGCGCTGTGACGCGAATATTAGTCTCCGGCCTCTCGATAAAGAAGATCGTTTTTTTACAAAGACAGAAATAAAAAACATGAATTCGTTTAAATCCGTTGAACGCGCACTGGAATATGAAATACAACGACAGACAAAACTTTGGGAAAAACACACGCCCCCAAAAATACAGTCCACGCGCGGATGGAATGACGAAAAAGGAATTACGGAAGAACAGCGTGTG
This sequence comes from uncultured Gammaproteobacteria bacterium, assembly GCA_964358625.1. Classification (GTDB taxonomy): domain Bacteria; phylum Patescibacteriota; class Patescibacteriia; order JACQSD01; family JACQSD01; genus JAUSHC01. The sequence goes on along the minus strand of CAYHPG010000008.1, from coordinate 1,499 downwards.
AAAGAAGAGGCACATGACTATCGTTATTTCCCCGAACCAGATATTCCCCCACTTCGTTTTACAAAAGAATACGTAGAAAGGATGCGTGCAAAGATCCCTGAACTTCCGGCAGCAAAGCATAAACGCTTTATTGACGAGTTCGACATGGATCCTGTTGACATTGCAATTATTCTCGAAGACAAACATCTCGCGGATTGGACCGAACACGCAATTGGTGAACTACGCGAATGGCTTGTGGCGCTTGAAGGCGAAGGGACCGAAGAAGAAAAATGGAATCGCGATCACAAACGTCTCGTCAAACTCGTTACGGGCTGGATCACAACAAAACTCTTTGCGCTCATGAATGAAGCGAAAATAACCGGCGCAAACATTCCCATTACACCAGAAAATTTTGCGGAATTTATTACGTTCATCTATCAAAACAAAATCAATTCCACGACTGCGCAAGAAGTGTTGACCGCGATGTTTAAAGAGAAAGCAGAACCGCATCACTACATTGAAGAAAAAAAAATGGCACAAGTGAGCGATGAAGATACGATTAGTGACGTTGTTCACGATGTGCTCGAAGAACAAATTGAGGCTGTAGAAACATACAAAAAAGGAAAAACGGGCGCGCTGCAATTTCTGATTGGGCAGGTGATGAAAAAAATGAAAGGACGCGCCAACCCCGTCCTCGTAGAGAAAATTTTAAAGAAAAATATTAAAAAAGAGTAGAAGCCACTCCGCCGCATCCCTCCTTGCTCTTGTCCTAGACTAAGTCTGGAACGACATCAGACTTAGTCTAGGACAAATCCTACCCACTCGCGAGGGACATCTGGCAGATCCGGCTTATAACAAAGAATACGTATGTCCATTAAAGAAAAACTGCAAAACGACCTTGTTGCCGCGATGAAAAGTAAAGAGGAACTGCGACTTTCGACGCTCCGCATGTTAATGTCGGCGATACGGAATAAAGAAATCGAAAAACGGCCAGGGGTACTGACCGATGATGATGTACTGACTGTCGTTGCAAGTGAAGTGAAAAAACGTACCGACGCGATTGCCGATTATACGAAAGGCGGGCGTCTGGAGCTTGCAGAAAAAGAACAAACAGAAAAAACAATCCTCGAATCCTACTTACCCAAACAGCTTTCCGATGCAGAGCTTGCAGCGTTTGTTGATGCGGCAATCAAAGAAAGCGGCGCAACTACACAAAAAGATTTTGGGCTCGTCATGAAACTGCTCATGCCGAAAGTAAAAGGCAAGGCGGCGGGAAATAAAGTCAGCGACGAGGTAAAACAGCGCCTTACCGGATTATAACCCCCTCTTACTCCCCCTTACATAAGGGGGAGAATTTTTTTATTTTAAAAACTTTTTTACAAGCGCCTCCGCCTCTTCCGCATGCTTCACCCATTGAATGCGCTTGTCACGCCGAAACCATGTCATCTGGCGTCGCGCATAGTCGCGCGTTCTTTTTTTATACCGTTGAAGCGCAAAAGAAAGTTCTACTGCGTCACGAA
>CAYHPG010000007.1:0-16421 GCA_964358625.1 uncultured Gammaproteobacteria bacterium | reverse complement strand
CAAAAGCAAAATATATTTCCCGTGCGCCTCACGTATCGCTTGATTATTCGCTACGGCAAATCCACGATTCCAAGAATTATGAATGATGAATGTTGAATGATGAATAACTTTTTCTTTTTTTTCATTCTGCATTCTGCATTCTGCATTCAACATTTCTCGTGTACCATCTGTTGACGCATTATCTACGACAAAAACTTCCACCGAAACTCTTTCCCTCTCCTTTAAGGAGAGGGCTAGGGTGAGGTCTCGCGCGATAGATTGCAAACATCGCTTAAGATGTTCCTTCACATTCCAACTTACGATGATAATCGAAAGGTCCGTCATATTACTCTCGCACAAGAGCAATCGCCATCCCGCCTCTCCAACTTTTCTCACGCGTAAAAAATTGCCGCACCAATATTCCGTCACCGGAAAAAATCTTCACATGCGGACCCCCATTGGATCGTGGCACTGCAATAATTTCATCGAGCCCGTCACCGTCCGTGTCCCCGCCGGCAATGACGACCCCTCCGCGAAACGACGACGCATACGCCAAAAAACTTGCTACACGCGCATCATTTTTCCATACACGAATTTCTGGAGCTCCAATTCCTCGCGCGGTGATGATCTCTTGCACACCATCGCCATCAGTATCCGCAAGCGCGAGACTCAAAGGCCCCACATCTTCATCATACGCGAAAAAAGAAAATTTTTCCTCACCAAATACGTTCGTCACGCGCACTACTGGCTTCGCGCTTCGTTTTGTCGCAAAGACAAAATCGTCAATGCCATCGCCATCAACATCACCAACACGCACTTCCGCCCCATAACGCCACGCTTCCGTAAACGGAGCAAGCGTCAATTGTTGTTCTCCGGCTGCTGAAAATACACGCGCTTCATGCTGGCGCTCACCGGTTGGCGCAACAACAATTTCCTTCTCCCCGTCAGGATTCGCGTCGCCAACATCAACGGAGACTCCCCCGCGGTACGATGATTCAAACGCAAAAAATTGTCCAAAAAGATCGCCAAGTACAGTAAACATACGAACATGCGGTCCACCGCCCTCTCCCGCAGAAATAATAATCTCATCACGGTCATCGCCATCAACATCGCGCGCAATAAGATTGATTCCTTTTGTGTACGATGCAGAAAAAGGAAGCCACTCTCGTATGCGCGTACCGTCGTTTCGCGCGATCACCGTGCGCACGGCTTCGCGTCCGTTCATGTGCGCAACAACGAACGATACGCTTTTCGGTATTATTTGCTGTGTCGCATGCACAATCCGCTCACGATCAGATGAAGACCGAAGAAGCGCGAACGATTGAGCAACGTTTAATCGTCCCGCTCCCATGCGGCTTCCATAGACAGGATCAGCGACGAGAATCGTATCCGCTCCTGCCTGCAAAAATGCGCGAACAGCATCGGGAGAAAGCGTAGGATCAACTGAACGCAAAAGCGCAGCGCCGCTAGAAACAAGGGCTGTTGCAAACGATGTCCCAGACCATTGATCCGCATAGAGCGCCGACAAATCAAAACGAGAAGATCGAACCACGGTTGAAAGAAGGTCTGTCCCCGGAGCCGAAAGGACAACACAGTTTGTGCCAAAATGGGAGAACGCTGCTTTTGCGTCATTACGATTTGTCGCGGCAACGCCGATACCATAACGCGAACATGCGGGATACCGTGGACGCACATTGAGGTCAATCCCAGCGCCGGTTGCGCTATCATTCCCTGCCGCCGCAACAACGACAACGCCTTTTGTATATGCGCGGCGTAGCGCAGCTTCGAGAAGCGCCGAATGAATACTCGATTCAAAACTTACATTGATCACGCTCGCGCCATTTGCAACAGCATAATCAATTGCTGCAACAACGCGTCGCATTTCCCCTTGCCCACCACTCGAGAGTGCTCGAAGCGCCATTATGCGCGCCTGCGGAGCGACACCACTCATCCCCTTCCCGTTATTCTGGGAAGCTGCAATAAGGCCAGCGACCACTGTGCCGTGATGAAAATTGAGCGGATGCGCGCGCGCCTCTTCTTCGCTTGCAAACTTCGGATTCGGATCCGGCGTGTTCGTAATAAAATCCCAGCCCATGCGATCGTCAATGTATCCGTTTGTATCATCATCAATACCATTGTCGGGAATTTCTTTTTCGTTCACCCAAATGTTAGAAGCAAGATCTTCGTGATCAAGCATGACACCAGAATCAATGACCGCAACCACAACGTCGCGAGACCCTTTTGTCACGTCCCACGCTTCCGGTGCATGAATTTTTTGTAAATACCATTGTTCAGGAAAGAATGGATCGTTTGGTGTCACCGAGGCAAAAACCGGAACACCCAAAAAGAAAAAGAGTCCTCCAATAAAAAAAGATGAAAGTAATACACGCATGATAATTTTACACGCCGCGCAACTCCATCGCCGTTGCAATGCGTTTGACCGCTACGATAAACGCCGCGGTGCGAAGATCAGTGGTATGTTGCTCCGCTGTTTTCCATATATCGCGAAACGCCGATACCATTTTCTGCTCCAATTGTTTTCGAACCACGTCCTCTGTCCACGAAACACCTTGCATATTCTGCGCCCATTCGAAATACGATACGGTCACGCCACCCGCGTTTGCTAAAATATCCGGAATCACCGTGACCTTTTTCTTTCGAAAAATATCATCAGCATCCGGCGTTGTGGGACCGTTTGCCATTTCAAGTACGATCGACGCTTTGACACGTTTTGCATTCTTCCCCGTTAATTGATTTTCAAACGCAGCGGGAACCAAGACATCGCACGGCAATTCGAGAAGTTTTTCATTCGTTATTGATTTCGTTCCGGGAAATTCAGTTACTGTGCCCGTTCTTTTCTTGCATTCCATGACTGCACGCGGATCCAAACCATCATTTTGCATTTTGATCTTTACATTTTGATCTTTTACGATGCCGCCTTTCGAATCCGAAAGCCCGACAATGCGATACCCAGCGTCATACATCCGAAGCGCAAGATAATAACCGACATTCCCCAACCCCTGCACGACGACGCGCGTCTCTTTCGGTTTCAATTTTAATTTTTTTGCGAGCTCTTCAAAAACGATAAACCCGCCATCGCCGGTTGCTGTTTCTCGTCCAAGACTTCCGCCAAGCGCCAACGGCTTTCCCGTGACAACCGCAAGTTCAGTGTGCCCCGTAATTTTTGCGTACTCATCCACAATCCACGCCATGATCTGCGGGGTTGTATACACGTCAGGCGCGGGCACATCGCGTTCTGGTCCAATCACATCTTTCAGAAGCCGCGTGTAAGATCGCGTGAGCCGTTCAAGTTCGCCGGCGGATAATTTTTTTGAGTCAACACGAATGCCGCCCTTCCCGCCGCCAAACGGAATATCAGCGACCGCGCACTTCATCGCCATCCAAAAGGCAAGCGCTTTTACCTCATCAAGATTCGCATCAGGATGATAACGGATCCCGCCTTTGAACGGTCCGCGCGCGTCATTGTATTGTACGCGATATCCTTCAAATACCCGAGTGGCGCCATCGTCCATGCGAAGCGGCACCGCCACTTGCACTGTGCGCTTCGGTACACGCAATTGCGCGAGTGTCCCGGGATTCACTGTAATGAAACTCGCTGCACGTTCAAGTTGCGCAAGCGCTGATCGAAATGGATTAATGCGTTGTGTCATACGTAGAGTATCATAGCACGCCAATAGTACGACGACAAGATTCCCTTGACAGGAAAAATAAAAAAAGATACGATTGAACACTGTGACGGCAGGTTCTTTCCAAACTAAACATCATACGAAGAAATGAGGTGATGCAATGGACACAGAAAAATTCTTAAAGCGGTACACGCCATTTTTCAAGAAGTGCACTCCGCAACCAACTCAAGAGCAGATAGATGCGATCGTACCGAGCGCACTCGATAAATTCGAGGAAATCAAAAAATCACTTTTGATAGTAGACAATCAAGGGAGAAAAAAGAAGAATCCTGAAATACAGAAAACGGCGGAAAATTTTCTCGAAATAAAACTGCCGGCGATGCTCGACGTGCGCGGACCTACGCCGCAAGGATCCCGCGGGCGTTTTACCAACACATGCAGGAGAAACAATAACCATCCGAATAAAAAAGAACTGATGGTGTGCGCGCTCTGCGAAAGAATCCGCCAAAAACAATCGTGCAGGGGCTCTCTCTGCGACGCCTGTGCGCGCTGGAAACGATTTTTTTTCAAGACCTATTCCGATTATCTTTCTTTCGCTGTGAATCTCTCAACCATAGAAAAGGATGCGTTCCTAGTGGAATCGCGGAAAATCTTTATCGAACTCAAGAAGAATGCAAAACCGGCGCAGGGAAAGCCGACAAAAATCTTCATCATTAATAAAGTAATCCCAAAACTCAAAGAGTGGTTAAGAGAAACAAACAAGGGAGGCGCTGATGCTTCAGCGACTCGCGATACGTACAAGGAGGAGGCATCACACCTCTAGTCTCTCATCCTCCGACCATGATCGGGGGATTTTTTTCTCGAAGTATTTCTCGCACAATTTCTCTCTCATTCCAAGGGACTCTCGTATCCCCTATTGCCATGGCGGTTTCCGCTCCCTTCCCCGTAATTGTCACAACATCGCCCGGTTTCGCGTGCTCGAGCGCATAACGAATTGCTGCACGGCGATCCAGTGTACGCCAATAATTTTTTTCTTTTTCTTTTCCTGCTTCTTTCACTCCTGCCTCCACTTCATCCAAAATACGCTCCGGATCTTCATGAAATGGATCTTCGTTTGTGAGCACAATATAATCGGCTTTGCCACCGGCAATCGCGCCTAAAACGGGTCGCTTCGTACGATCACGCTCTCCTGTCGCCCCAAACACCCACCACCACTTTGCGCCGTCTTTCAATAAATCATGATGGACAAGTTCTGCAAGTTTTTCAAACGCATCGGGCGTGACAGCATAATCAATCATCACCGTGAATGGTTGTCCCGCATCAACGCGATCAAGCCGCCCTGGAACACCTTTTACAGAACGAAGTGCGCGCGCCGCAAGATCATCGGGAATGCCAAGAGCGCGCGCAACCGCGATTGCTGCACACGCATTCGCAATGGTAAATGTTCCGGGAATGGAGAGCGGGGATGTCAACACCGCCGGTCGCACAAAATATTTTTCTTCCACTTCTTGCGGGCGATCATGGGTGCCGTATGCCATACGCATGTCCGAACGATACCGCAAAAAACTCGGCGCGCTTTGGTCGTCGGCATTCACGACCGTGACACGAGGAATGCGTTCACCATGAAGAATTTTTTTTGAGCGCCCGGAAACCATAGCAAACAATCGCTCTTTTGCTTTGCGATACCGATCAATCGTTTTATGATAATCCAAATGTTCATGCGTGACGTTTGTGACCACCGCAACATCGTATACAACACGATGAACACGATACTGATCAAGCGCATGCGATGTCGTTTCGACAACCGCATATGCATCCCCTGCTGCGACCATCTCGCGCAAGAATCGTTGTATCTGCCAACAATTTTTTAAACTCGTCATCTTCGTCTCATTCACGCGCTCCTGCCCGCCAATATGAATCGCAATAGTCGAAATGAGTCCAACGCGTTTTCCTGCCGCCTCAAGGATTGTGGTAATGAAATGGGCAGTTGTTGTTTTGCCGTTCGTCCCGGTAACGCCAATCACCACGAGCTTTCGCGAAGGACGCCCATACCAAAGATCCGCGCAAAGTGCGGAAAGAACATGGTACCAATCAATACAATATTTAAAAATGGAACGGTGCATAGTGAAAGAATAGACGCATATGAGGATTTTATGGTATCATACAATACATGAAAACAAAACCGCAAAAAACGAAACGCATTGTTCGGCGAAAAAAAACGCCGTCAATACGCAAAAGAAAGCCAATAGCGAAACGATCAGCGCCATCGCTTGCCGTCCGCGTCCACACACCGCATCACAGATGGCGAAAGCCCGTCTCGTATTTTTTAAACCGTTTTTTCAATTTTGACCCCTACCGCGACTTCGGGATTCTCGATGAACTGCTTGGGGGTCTTTTCATTTTCATACTCGCCGTAACAACAATCACCATCATCTTTGGAAAAGAAATAAACACCGCATGGGTTGATACAAGCGACGCGCATTGGCAGAAAGGAGCAAAGGAAAATGTGGAGATCATCGGAACCGGCAACGCCTCCGATATCCGACTGCAAGGACAAGGAGGCGGATGGACCGCGCAACAAAAACCAACAACGAAAAATATCGCCGCGCTCACCATGCTCTCTGCCACTTCCGGATGGGCGGTGGGAGAAGAAGGAACCATTCTCCGCACAAACGATGGCGGCGTCACGTGGGAAAGTGTCGCGAGCACCGTAGAGGATAATCTTTGGAGTGTTGCGTTTGCGAATGCGTCGTTTGGATTTGCAGTTGGCGATAATGGGACAATGCTCAAATGGAACGGATCCGCATGGAGTGCGATGGAGTCACAAACATCGTTATCGCTTCTTGGCGTTGCGCTTTCCGGAACGCAAAAAGGTGTTGCCATCGGCGAGGGCGGAACGATTGTCGAGTGGAATGGGAGCGAGTGGACACTGCTTGACCCTAGCCCCACTGATAAATTTCTCTCTGCCGTCGCCATGATAAACAACCTCGCATTCGCCGTGGGTGAAGGCGGAGAGATTATCACATGGGATGGCGCTTCGTGGTCCGTCGTGAATCATTCACTCACCACAAAAAATCTTCTTGGCGTAAAACTTTTCTCCTCTTCGTTTGGTATCGCGGTTGGGGAAGGCGGTATTATTCTGCATTGGAATGGATCATCATGGTCAAAGAAAAAAGATAGTGGCCCGGATCTCAATAGTGTTTCGATTGCGAGTGCCAATAACGCTGTTGCAGCAGGAAGTGACGGTGCGATCGTTCGGTGGAATGGATCATCGTGGGATACGGAAAATGCGGGTACTGGAGAAAGCATCTTAAGCATAAGCGCACCAACAACGGGAGTAAACGTCGCCGTAGGAAGCACCGGGTTTATAGGGACGTATCAAGGAGTCACCTACGTAGAAGAAGGAACCTTCACCTCTGCAACAAAAGACGCGGGGAAAGAAGTCACGTGGGATACGATTCAATGGAATAAAAGCGGCGCAACAATTCAATTACAAGTTGCCGCAAATAACGACGCGACAACGTGGGAATATGCTGGCCCTGATGGCAGTCAAGAAAGTTACTACACAAATAATAATGGACAAGAGATCCAACCGTCGCTCGGTAAAAAACGATATCTCCGCTATCGTGCGTTCCTCACCACAAATAACCCCAGCACAACTCCCGCGCTCCAAGCAGTAACCATTAATTCAAAAGAAGAAATTGCCGATGACCCTCCTCCGGAAAAGAAAAAGGAAGTGAAAGAAGAAGTGAAACCGCCCGAACCGGAAAAAGTTGAAAAAACAGCTCCTAAAGCTCCTGCTCCAGTAGAAAAGCAAACACCTCCTCCATCGCAGCCTACGCAACAGGAAACGCCAACAAGTACGACCACGCCAACGACGCCGGGAGCTCCGGAAGCGCCGGCAACTCCTGCTACGGGAACGACGGGAGGAGGAGTAAGCGGCGGATCAGTCGTCACGCAACGTATCATCGCACCACAACTTACCGAGCCGACAACGAATGCGCTCTTGCAGGTTGAATCACTCGCATTCCGATGGGAGCCAACTGAAGGGACGACATCGTACACGCTACAGATTGACCGCACAACGTCATTTAGTACTCCGGTTGTGCAAACAACTGTTAGCGCAACATCGTACACGCATGCAACGCCGCTTGGCGCTGGTTCTTATTTTTGGCGCGTGCTTCCGGATATTACTGCAACAACAGATCGTCGCGGTGATTGGTCGCAGGTAGCAACATTTACATTAACCGATAAGCCCCCGTTGCCAAAAATCGCTTCTGCAACACTCACAAAACCCATCGATGTAGATTCCGGAACCGTTACGATTGAAGGAATTGCTTTCCCGCGCGCAACGGTCCGCGTCATCATAACCTCCAACATCGTTGAAAAAACAGTGGTGGCAGACGACAATGGCGCATGGCAAATAGAAATCGCGCGTTCACTTTTCGCGTCCGGACAACATCTTGCACAAGCGCAGATATTTACCAAAGAAGGTCAAGTGACTCCGGCCGTAACGATTGGCGAATTCTTTATTCCTTTTCCGCCGCCTCCCACAAAGAGCGCAGCTGTCGCGACCGCTCGGGCAATCGGCGCAACGGCGACAAAAGCGGCTGACGCAACAAAAAAAGCTGCGAAAAAAACCGTGGAAGAAACCGTTGTCGTCGCTGAAAAAACTCAAAAAGTCATTCAAGAAAACGAGACGCAAACAAAAGTCGCGCTCACGGCGACCGTGCCTGTTGTGACGATTGCAAATCCGACGGTGCTCCCCGCGCTTTCCAATCTCCACGTACTCATCTATCACTTTTTCTCTGGCGTTCTTTCTCTTTTTGGTATTCGAAAAAAACGAAGGCCGTGGGGAATTGTCTATGACGCGATTACCAAAGAACCGATCGGACTTGCGATTGTCCGTCTCTTTGACGCACAAACCCCGATAACAAAGCAGGGCGTTGTTACGGGGCAAAGAAAACTCATTGAAACCCAAGTGACTGACAATGAAGGCCGCTTCGGATTCCTCGTAAAATCCGGCTCTTACTCGCTTGAAGCGGTAAAACAAGACTATCGCTATCCGTCAACGCTTATCACCGGAAAAAATGACGGCGACTTCACCGACTGCTACCACAATGAGACTATTGCGATCGGAGAAGGCGCAATCAATGTCTCTATCCCGTTGGACCCAATCAACGCAAAAGAGGTTCGCCAAAAGCAACCGCTCCTCGTGACCGTAAAAAGCGTCATGCACGCTCTTGCACTCCCCCTCCTTATTATTGGATGGTCAATAAGCTGGCTTACAACACTCTTTGCGTACTCAACGACGAACCTTGCGATGACCGGGATCTACCTCTTCTTTGCGGTCATTCATGTTGTGCTGCTTCCGAAGAAACTCCGGCCGTGGGGCACGGTCTTTGCAGCAAACTCTCTTGAGCCTGTTCCGCTCGCCGTTATCTCCATTATTGATACAAAATTCAATCGTGTCTTAAAATCACGCCTCACGGATTATTCCGGGCGCTTTAATTTCTTGCCTCCAGCGGGCGAATACAAGTTGAATGTAAAAAAAGAAGGCTTCGAATTTCCGTCCAAGACGAAACCCACTACCCACAAATTCAAAAACCTCTACTACGGACAAAATGTTATCGTGAAAAAAGAAAAGGCCATCGTCGCCACCGACGTGCCTGTGGAGAAGAAGTGAAAATCAATTCGCACACACCAAAACTAACTTATTCAAATAAACGCATTTGAAATAGTATGGATTTACGTACTCTCAAAAAAGGACTTCAGCGCATCAAGAAACTTGATTTTGTGCAAACACATAGATTTGGCGACACTGGCATAGGCAAAACACTGGAAGATTTACTAAACATTAAAGAAAATAATATCCCACTCCACGATATTTCGGGTGTTGCCGAACTGAAAGCATATCGGCGAAGTGCAAAATCAATGCTTACTCTCTTTACTCTTGAGCCGCTTCCGAAAGGTGGCGACAGAGATCGAACTTTGTTAGATAATTTTGGTTATTCAAAACGGCCTAATGGTAGATCGAAAGAATTGCACTCAACACTTTCCTGTAAACGATATAACAACCAATCGCTCAAACTTTCTGTAGTCGGCGATAAAATTCGCGTTCAAGGTAAAGGGAAACGCCTCAATATTTACTGGGATGTTGAATCGGTACAAAAGAAATTTGGCGATAAACTACCAGCTTTGGTATATGTTCTTGCTGATACAAAAGAGATAAGAGGCAAGGAATATTTTCATTTTAATGAGGCCTATTTATTGAGTGGCTTTGATTTTAACCTATTCAAAAAAATGGTTAAGAAAGATCATATCGTAGTTGATCTTCGTATGTATTATCGTCCAAACGGAAGCGTGAGAAACCACGGAACTGGTTTTAGGGTGAAAATCAACAAACTCTATAACTGCTTTAGAAGCAAGGTACGATTGATTTAGTCTTTTCTTAGCACAACAATACTTTCTTTATTCATTGTTTCCTCCAGCGCACCCACAATGTTTGTTGGAGAATTTTTGATGGGCATTCTTTTGCCCGGAATGTTGCGAACAAAAATCTCTTCACAAGTGAAACCAATTTTCTCTCCCAACTCGGCGATAATAAAATCAGTGGGAATACGAACTTGTTTTACCAATCGGTTACCAATCACAAGGCAAAAATACTTTTTTGGTTTCAGTATTTCGTATGCTCTTTTTAGGCAGTCGTTCAAACCGATATAAAAACTTAGAACATCTTTGGCACGACGTTCGTCTTGCTTTGCTATTTTATCTAGCGAGTCATTGAGATAACCCGACGAAAGAACATGGGATAATGTTTTAGTAGCTCTCCCGCCAAGTAATTCATTATCAACACCGGAAGCGTCATTCGGATCATCAAAAATATCAATCCATTGCGAAGATAGACGAGAAAATTGTCCATAAGCAACGGTTGTTCGACTATCGCCGTACGGCGGCGAAGTAATAATACAATCAATAGAATTATTTTTTATACCATTATCTTTTGATGAATCGCCAAAAATAATTTTTGTCCACGCATTTTTTTTTGCCTCTTTGTAAAATTCTCCCACCCCCACAATGTTTGTTTCTGCTTTTTTTCGAAAAATACCAAAAACATCGGGGTCGTGCTTTTCTAGTTTCTCTGCTTTAATTCTTACCAATTTGAATTCACCTGTTTTAGTGTTTGAGGCGTAGCGTACAGTTTCGCTGAAAGCGACCATCAAAAAATTACGTATCGCCTTATCTTCAATTTCTTGAATAGCTTTTTTTAATTTTGCGAGTTTGATAATGGCTTTTTCTTTAAACCAAAAATCAAGGTTTTTGAACCATGGCTTTTTAATCTCGTTATCTTTTATTTTTTCTAATCTGCCCACGAGAGCGATATACCCCCTCGTCAATTTTTGAGGATTGATTGGCGTAGTTTTTACTTTGGCAAGAAAAATTGCCAATGGATTTAAGTCAATACCATAAGCATTTCTATCCAAAACTTTGCTTTCAACAAGAGCCGTACCGGAACCACAAAAAATATCGCAAATTGTATCGCCCTCTTTGCTATAGGTTTCTAACAATCTACGAGCAACTTGCGGAATGAACATTGCAGGGTAGGTGTGAATACCATGAGTATATGTTTTGGTATTTTCCCCCCGATAATCCCACGAGTAATCTATACGACGGGTATATTTTTCATCCGATTGGTCTTTATCTGTTTGCGATTCAAGATTGCGGATTATTTTTACAACAACGCCGCGAACTTCTACTTCAGTACGATACATTGGAAAGAGAGTGGGATTTGCTGGTTGAAGTCTAAATCTGTCTTTTTCCCGATATAACTTTTTGAGCGTTGCTTGGTTGTCGTCAATAATCGCGACTACTGTCTGCCCGTTGTCCGCCACTTCTTGTTTACGAATAACAACAATATCGCCGTCAAAAATTCCCTCATCAATCATGCTATTGCCTTGTACGCGCAAGGCATAATGTTTCCCCTGTTTACTAATCTCGTCCTTGGTGATAGTTATTGTTTCATCCAGTATTTCAATCGCTTCAATAGGTTGTCCGGCGGCGATCGCCCCCACGATCGGTATCTCTATCGTTTGTTTTTTATCAATAGTGGAAACGGCGCGCGGCTGATTGAATTCCTTTTTGAGTTTCCCAGCTTCTTGTAATTTTTTTAGATAATAGTGAGCAGTAGAAACAGATGCGAGCTTAAATTTACGCTTAATTTCCTCGAGAGAAGGAGCATAATCATACTTGGCGCTGTATGCCTTTACAAAATCAAAAACATGCTTTTGCTTTTTCGTTATCATACTGCTATTATAGAAAATAAATAGAAAGTATGCAAATAACACTTATCCACATATATTTTATTAAAAAACGGGAGGGTGGAACCTTCCCGCTTTAATAATGAACGAAACCGCTCGCCTCACTACAACACCTGCTTTACGAGTGCCAAGTATGGCACCAAGCTTTTGCCCGTCATTTCGGCGGGCTGTTTTATTCCATACAATTCCAGAATGGTCGGCGCAACGTCGGCAAGAAGTCCGATCGGATTAATCATGTTTTGCGCTGCAAACAATTCCTCTTCGGTCTTCTCGCTTTTGAGTGACGCATCGATCAAAAAAAGTGGCACAGGATTCGTCGAATGCTCCTTATCAATTTCGCCCGTTACTTCATTCACGAGGACCTCCGCGTTCCCGTGGTCAGCGGTAATAACCACTTTCCCATTTTTCGCAAGCGCCGCCTCCACCACGCGCCCGATCGCCGTATCAACCGCCTCCACTGCTTGCACCGTCGCCGCATAATTCCCCGTGTGACCAACCATATCCGGGTTTGCGTAATTGACGACATAAAACGCGTACCCGCCTTCTTTGATTTTTGCAACGAGCTTATCCGTCACTCCCGCTGCGCTCATCTCTGGCTTCTCATCATACGTTGCAACTGCTGGTGACGGCACAAGATCGCGTTCCTCCCCTTTGAATGCTTCCTCTTGTCCTCCATTTAAAAAATACGTCACGTGCGCATATTTTTCTGTTTCCGCAATATGATACTGCTTCCATCCTTGTTCTGCAATAACTCGCGCTAAGGGCATGGTAATACGTTCCGGCGCAAACGCAACGTCAACCGGCAATCCCTTTTCATATTCCATCATCGTCGTAAATTGGAGATCTTTCATTTTTTCTCCGCGATCAAAACTTTTCATTTCCGGAAGCACAAACGCCTGCGCCAATTGTCGTGCGCGATCCGGACGGAAATTAAAAAAGATCACGCTATCCCCTGCCTTCACAAGCCCAATGGGCTCCCCTTTCTTGTCTACGATCACCGTTGGAAGAATCATCTCGTCCGTGACTTTCTTTTTATATGATGCCTCCATCATTTTGAGTGGATCGCGCGCTTTTTCTCCTTCGCCAGCAACCATTGCGTCATACATCTTTTTCGTCCGATCCCATACGTTATTGCGATCCATACCGTAGTAACGACCACCCACCGTTGCAATTTCGCCAAGCTTTGCGGTCTTCATGACTTCCGTTAATGTCGTCAAGAAACTCAAACCAACTGCAGGAGCCGTATCACGACCGTCGGTAATCGCATGCACTTTCACGTTTGTAAACTTTTGTTCTTTACATATGTAGAGAAGCGCGTGCAGATGTTCAAGATGCGAGTGCACGCCACCGTTCGATGTCATGCCAACAAGATGCAGCGTCGAATTATTTTTTTGGCAATGCAGAACCGCCTTCAAAAATTTTTCATTTTTAAAAAAAGACTTATCCGCGATGGAGACGTTAATGCGTGGCAAGCTTTGATAAATCACTTTCCCGGCTCCGATATTCAAATGCCCCACCTCGGAATTCCCCATTTCACCAAATGATAAGCCGACATACTGTTCTGCGGCATTGAGTGATGCGTAAGGATATTGTTTGATGAGTCCATCAATCACCGGTTTGCTTGCTTTTGCAATCGGATTCTTCTCCGGGTTCGCATAGAGCCCGTAGCCATCGACGACAATAAGAACAATGGGATTCGGTTGTTTCATCGTAATGCTTTTTTTATCTGCGTTGCTGTAATTGGTCCTTTTCTCAATAATTGCACAGATTGGCCAGTACAATCAACTACCGTGGATGCTGAATGTTTCGGAAGTATGCCGGCGTCAATAACGAAATTCGGCTTATGAAGACGTCCGGAAAAAATCGAAAGAATGTCGTTTGCGTTGTGAATGGGAGACGCGCCGGAAATATTCGCCGATGTCGCAGTGATAGGGTGACCCAGCGATTTTACAAGTAATGCGGCAAACGGATGTGTTGAAAGACGAATGCCCATTGTACCGCCCCGCCGCCCCGGAATAATGATGGTAAGCGGGCCTGGAAGAAACGCATCCCAGAGGCGTTTTGCAGTAGCCGTAAATTTTGCATAACGCCGAATCATTATTTTATTCGCTACGAGCACAGAAAGCAATTTTGTTCTCTCTCGTCCTTTAATATGAAAAACTTTCCGTACGGATCGCTTCTTTGTTGCATCAGCCCCGAGTGCATACGATGTTTCGGTTGGGTACACGACCACGCCGCCGCGACGCAATACACGAACGCTTTCACGCAAAACGTCGTTCCAATTTTTTTTCGATACTGTTATATGTTTCATGATGTTCGCCGTTGTAGCGCTTTGGTTATCTCGAGCGCCACAGAAACACTCGCAGCAAGTGCGCCGGCAATCATCCATTCTTTCAAAGAAAGGGCCCGCGTGCCAAAAATTGTATGAAAAAATGGAACATGAACAATTGCAACAAGCAACAAAAGTTCCCAAAAAATTGCAGCGTTTAACCAAGGGTTAGCAAACGGCCGGTGCAACACCGAAAATCGGTCTGACCGAAAATTATAGGCTTTAAAGAATTGAATAAGAACGAGCGACACGAATGTCATCGTCATCGCATGCCCGAGATCCTTCGTGCTGTTGAATACCCAGAAAAAAATCCCGACGTTTGCAATGGTTGACCATATTCCACCCACCATCATCAGTGTGACCACCGATCGGGAAAAAATGCCACTCGACCGATCGCGCGGTGGACGTTCCATGAGATCATCGTCCGGTGGGTCGAGTGCAAGCGCCAAGGCCGGCAATCCATCCGTCGCAAGATTTACATAAAGAATCTGCACTGCAGAAAGTGGCAGTGGCAATCCCAAAAGCGCGGTCCCTGCCATAAGCCCCATCTCCCCGATATTCGACGAAAGAAGATACATAAGATATTTTTTGATGTTTGAAAAAATGCCTCTCCCCTCCTCTACCGCCGCAACAATGGATGCGAAATTATCATCCGTCAACGTCATTGCCGCTGCCTCCCTCGTCACATCTGTCCCTGCAATACCCATGGCAATGCCAATGTCCGCTTTTTTGAGCGCAGGCGCATCATTCACTCCATCACCCGTCATTGCAACGACGTTGTCTCGCTTCTGCAGCGCTGTCACGACACGCAATTTATGCGCGGGCGACACGCGCGCATACACATCAATCCCCATGACTGCTGCTTCTAATGCAGTGTCACTCATTGCGTCGAGCTCAATGCCCGTAACCACCTTTCCGTCTTTCAGTATCCCAAGCTCGCGCGCAATTGCCGTTGCTGTGATGGGATGGTCGCCCGTAAACATAACCACTTTCATCCCCGCATGTTGACATCGATCTACCGCAGCTTTCGCTTCACTGCGAGGAGGATCAATCATGCCGACAAATCCGAGAAACGTCATGTCATGCTCGGCGGTTTTTATCGTAGCGTTTGGCTTTTCAGCAATCGCAAGTACACGCAACGCATTGCCGGCGATGTCTTTTGCCGTTTTTAAAATCACTTCACGCTCTTTTTCGGTGAGTGGCGTAACGCCCTTTTCCGTTCGTTGTTTTGTGCAGGTCCCCACAATCATTTCCGGCGCCCCTTTTGCATAGGCTATCGTCCCGTCACCAACCGTGTGCAGTGTTGTCATGCGTTTTGTTTCGGCGCTAAACGGGATTTCTTCAACACGTGGAAATTGATCATCGAGGTCCCCTTTATGCAAACCCGCTTTCGCCGCTAGGACAACAAGCGCTCCTTCTGTCGGATCACCCTTCATGTGCCACAGACCATCTGCTTCGTGTTGTTGGATATGCGCATCCGAAGCAAGTGCTCCTGCGCGAAGAAGCTGAATCAACGCTTCAAACGGATCAATCGCAACACCATCACGCGAAAAATGCCCTTGCGGCTCATAGCCAGAACCAGAGATATCCAGCATCTGTCCAGCGACATAGACTTTTCTCACCGTCATTTCATCTTTCGTAAGTGTTCCGGTTTTATCGGAACAAATGACCGACGTGCTCCCGAGTGTTTCCACTGCCGGCAACCGTCGAATAAGCGCGTGACGCTTGACCATACGCTGTACGCCAAACGCAAGTGAAATCGTCACAACGGCAGGCAATGCTTCAGGAACGACCGCGACGGCAAGCGCAATGCCGAAAATAAGCATATCAATCACTGATTGCCCGCGCACAATACCAAGAAGCACAATCCCAGCAACAATCGCGAAGGCAACGCGCGCAAGTGTCCGCCCTACACGATCGAGATTCTTCTGCAGTGGCGTTGGCTCTGTCTCGACGCTTTGCAGCATGGTCGCGATCGCGCCAAATTCCGTACGCATGCCTGTTGCCGTTGCCACCGCCCTTCCACGCCCGTAGCTCACAATCGTTCCCGCATACACCATGTTTTTCCGGTCACCAAGAGCCGCGTCTTTTTTTCGAACAATCTCCGTGTGTTTTTCCACGGATACTGATTCACCAGTAAGCACTCCC